>CAYLJQ010000323.1:0-7872 GCA_964383955.1 uncultured Heliomicrobium sp.
ACGGCGTTGCTGTGTTGGCCGAAGGCGTGATTGAAAAGCTGGACCCAAAAGAACTGGCCGATTTGCAGGATGTGGAAAAAGACGATCACGGCCACATTCGTTTTGCCGAAGTGGATTTGGCGCGAAAGGTCAAAGTCGAAATCGAAGGCCGATTCAAACAACGCGGCTTGCGCGTTTCGATCAGCAACAAAAATATCGGGTATGAAGTTCGCTGCTGCGATCCGATTCCGTTCGATATGGCGTATTGCCGCGAACTGGGCAATTCGGCGATTCGGTTTTTGCTTGGCGGCGGCAGCGGAGCGATGGTCAGCGTGCAAAATGGCAAGCTGGTTCCATTGCTGTTTGCAGACATCCGCGACCCGAACACGGGCAAAACCATTGTTCGCAACGTCAGCATCAACAGTGAAAATTACCGCGTTGCGCGTCAATACATGTTGCGGCTGGATTACACGGACTTCGAACAAGCGGATTGGGCGGAGCAATTGGCTCAGGCCGGAAATCTGACGGTTGAGGAATTGAAAGCACGGTTTGCATAAGAAATTTCATCCACGAAGTCACACGAAGAAACACAAAGAAAAACTTCGTGCTCCTTCGTGTTCTTCGTGGATGCCAAAGACGAAAAGATTATGGCTATTAAAAAACTTGGCATTTTGGTGGGCGGCGGCCCGGCACCCGGCGTGAACGGCGCGATTGCGGCGGCTGCGCTGGCGGCTATTGACGCGGGCATCACGCCGATTGGCATTCACGATGGATTTGAATGGCTGGCTCAGCGATACACTGATGAGCAGCATGAACTGAAGACGGACGACGTTTCGCGTATCCACACTGAAGGCGGCTGTTTGCTTGGGACTTCGCGGTTCAATGTGGCCAAAGACGAACAGGCGTTGGAACACACCATCGCAGCGCTGAAAAAACTGGAAATCGAAGCGCTGGTTGCCATCGGCGGAGACGATCTGGTCGCCAGCGCGCTGGCCGTCGAGCAGAAATCCGAAGGCGCGATCAAAGTCGTGCAGATTCCGAAAAGCATTGATAACGATTTGCCGCTGCCCGATCCGCTCGTGTCGCTTGGGTACGAAAGCGCGCGGCAAACCGGCGTTGGCATTGTCGCCAGCTTGATGGAAGACGCGAAAACGACTGGTCGCTGGTACTTGGGTGTGACAATGGGACGTCCGACGGGCCATCTGACGTTGGGCATTGGCGTCGCCGCCAGCGCGACTTGCACGATCATTCCCGAAGAGTTTCCGAACCAGACCATCACGCTGGATGAAATCTGCGACATCGTCGAAGGCACGATCATCAAACGTCGGGCGATGGGCAAAAATCACGGCGTGGTTTTGCTGTCTGAAGCTTTAGCCGAACGCTTTAGCCCTGACGAAGTGAAAGACCTGGAAGACGTGGATCGTGACGCCCAGGGCAACCTGCGCGTCGCCGAAATTGATCTTGGCCGCAAGATCAAAAACGTCGTCGAACGTCGGCTGGAAAAGCGCGGGATCAAACCCACCATCGTGGACAAAACCATCGGCTACGAATTGCGCTGCGCCCGTCCGATTCCGCTGGATGAAGACTTTGCCCGCGATCTGGGCTACGCCGCCGTCAAGCATTTGCAAGCTGGCGGGTCGTCCTGCTTGATCACCATGCAAAACGGCGACTTCACGCCCATGGCGCTTAGCGAACTGTTCGATCCGAAAACCGGCAAAGGCAAACTGCGCCCGGTGGATGTGACGACGGAAAGTTACCACGTCGCCCGCGATTACATGGTGCGTCTGAACGCCAACGATTTTGCCGACGAAGCCTGGCTGGAAACTCTGGCCAAAGCTGCGGCGATGGACCCACAATCGTTCCGTGAGCGTTTCGCCAGCTTGGCGAAATAATCAGGTACGGCTTATCCAATTCAATGAGCGGCAATCGGTTCAGCGCTGGTTGCCGCTCTCAGTTTTTAAGTTCCGGGCCAAACAGGAATTGACAGTAGCAAAAGAGTCGTAGAAGCTTGCCCGCGTATTTCGGTAAAGCAGCGGTTTGAAGGTTTTTACCGGTTTTATCTCCAACCTTTCTGAGAAGCACAAAAATGTCTGAAGCAAAGAATCAACTGATTCGGGGTCTAACTTTGACCGATACGACTGCGCTGGTGATCGGCACGGTCATCGGTTCCGGCGTGTTTCTAAAAGCCGCCGTGATGGCGCAGGAAGTCGGCACGCCGAAACTGGTATTGCTGGCTTGGGTCGCGGCGGGAATTTTGTCGCTGGCGGGCGCGCTGACGTACGCTGAACTCGGCGCAATGCTGCCGCACGCGGGCGGAGAATATGTGTACCTGCGGCATTCTTACGGCGAAGCCTCGGCGTTTTTGTTCGGCTGGTCGCGATTCATTGTGGCGGGCAGCGCTTCGATTGCCAGTTTGGGAGCAGGCTTTGCGATTTTTCTGTCGGCGTTTGTGCCGCTGAATCACGTCTGGGCTTCCAGAACGTTTAAGTTTCTGGGGCAGACCATCAACTGGCAATTCGGTTCGAAAGCCGTTGTCGCGGTGGGCGCGATTTTGCTGCTGTCGGCGGTCAACTGTTTGACAGTAGCGTTCGGCGGCAAGGTGCAATCCGCTCTGACCGTGTTGAAAGTTGCTGGGCTGGCAGTGCTGATTATCGGCGTGTTCTTTTTCGCGCCGTCTGCCAACTGGTCAAATCTGGCGACGCCGACTGGCACTGCGGAATGGACAGGCCTTTCGGTGTTTGGCGTCGCGATGCTGGCAGCTTTGTGGGGATACGACGGCTGGAACAATATGCCCATGGCGGCGGGCGAAGTGAAAAATCCCGGACGTAACATTCCATTTGCGTTGATCTTCGGGATGATCATTGTCATGGCGATCTATTGTTTGGCGAATCTGGCGTACTTTTACGCGCTGCCGTTTAATGAAGTTGTAACGGCGAATTCGACCCAATTCCGCAACGCGCCTTCGGTTGCGGCCAAAGCGGCTGGAAGCTTCTGGGCTGGCAGCGGCGGCAAATTGATTTCCATCGCTTTCGTGATTTCTGCGCTAGGTGCGTTGAACGGTTCCATTCTGTCGAATGCTCGTGTGCCGTTTGCGATGGCGGAAGACGGATTGTTCTTTGGCCGCATGAAATCGCTTAGCAAGACGACGCACGTTCCGGTATTTGCCATTGTCGTTCAGGCTGTCTGGTCTTGCTTGTTGGCGCTGTCGGGAACCTTTGATCAATTGACGGACTGTTTATTGTTCGCTTCGTGGATTTTTTACGGCTTGGTGACTTCGTCGGTGTTCGTGCTGCGTCGAAAGATGCCGAAGGCTGAACGTCCATACAGAACTTTGGGCTATCCCATTGTGCCGCTGGTGTTCGTGTTGGTCGCAGCCTGGCTGATTTACAACACGTTGGTTGAACGTCCGGTCGAATCGGCAGTCGGCTTGGGACTGACGGTGATTGGCTTGCCGCTGTACTTTTACTTCAAACGGCGGAAGTGATTCGCTTGGTTTAGGATCATTTCGATTTGCTTCGCTTCGCCTTTTTCTTTGCGGGGCGGGGCTGGCTTTCAACCGCTGCGAGCAGGCTTTTGGGGGAAGGGAATTTGACGCGGTTATAAATGTCGGCGAGTTTCAGCTTGCATTTGATAGAACTGATTTCGATTTCGGCGGTCAGATCAGTTTCAATCGTAAACAGCCACTGGCGTTTGCTTTTCTGACGAACGTAATGCTCTACGCAAGGACGGTCCTGGTAAATCAGAATGTAATCCGTCAGGGAGCTTAAGTTCTGGTAACGTTCCAGCTTGGTGCTGCGGTCATAAACTTCCGTTCGCGGCGACAACACTTCGATAATGACAGTTGGGTTGAGAAGGACATCTTGTTTTTGATCGTGAAATACTGGTTCGCCACAAACAATGGTTAAATCCGGGTACGAAAACAAATCCATCAGGTCGGTTCTGATTTTTTGGTCTGAAGTGTAGCCAACACAAGTTGTGTTCTTTATTAGCGGATGCAGTTCTCCGGCCAGATTGAAACAAATTTGATTGTGTTTGGGGCTGGCTCCAGCCATCGCGTAAATCTGACCATCTAGATATTCGTGTTTGCTTTCAGAGCTTCGTTCGAAAGCCAGGTATTCTTCAGGACTGTATTCGTGACTGAGTTTTCTTTGCGGCGTCGCCATGCTTGTTTCTCCGGTTATGATTCGTTTGACCGGCGGCAATCTTAAACAAAGCCTGATTCGTTGTCATTTGTTCATAAGAGTCCAAAGGAGCTTCACTCAATGAAAAGATTATTTGTCGTTGTCACGCTGATTTATTTGTTTGCTATTGTTGCCGTTGCCCAGGACGCCAAAGTCGAGACCGGCACGATCAACGGCGCAGCCTTCCGCATTGAAATGCCCTCCACCTGGAACAAAGGCTTGGTGATGTATTGCCACGGCTATCAGGTCACCGGCACGCCGAACAACTTTGAAAATCCGCGCGCGCAAGCTTTGCGCAAGGAATTTTTGTCGCGCGGATTTGCCTTTGCCGAATCGGCGTACAGCACGCAGGGCTGGGCGCTGAAAGAAGCGGTCGAAGATACGGAAGCCCTACGGCGTTATTTCGTCACGAAGCACGGCAAGCCGAATGAAGCGATTGTGCTGGGCCATTCAATGGGCGGAGCCATTACGATTGCGACGATTGAAAAGTATCCGGAAGTGTACGACGGCGCGTTGCCGATGTGCGGGCCGCTGAACGTCATCCTGAACGGATTTCAGGATCGCATTTTCGACATGCTGGTGACGTTTGATTTCCTGTTTCCGAACGCTGTCGGTTCGCTCACCAATTTGCCGCAAGGCGCAAAGCTTGATCAGGCAAAAGCCAAAGCTGCCATTGATGCCGCGCCGGACAAAGCCGCAATGTTCGCCAGACGTTACAGTTTGTCATCCACAGCCGAACTTCCCAGCGTGCTGGCATTCTGGTACGAGATTGTTCGCGAATTGCAGGTTCGCACGGGCGGCAATCCCTTCGACAATCGCAACACGATTTACGATGGGTTTGATGACGATGTGGCGCTGAACCGCGGCGTCAAACGCTACGTTGCCGACGCCAAAGCCCGCGAATATCTGCGCCAGCATTATTCGCCGACCGGGAAAATTGCCGACCCTGTGCTGACCATTCATACAACCTATGACCAATTGATTCCCGGACGGTACGTCAGCCAATACGACGAATTCGCCCGCGTAGCCGGAACGCAGGATTTGTTCGTTGCCAAGTTCGTTGTCGCCAAAGGCCATTGCAACTTTACGCCAGCGCAAACCGGCTCGGCCTTTGATGAATTGCTGAAATGGATTCGGGAAAAGAATCGGCCAGCGGCAGGCGAGATCAAATAAGGCGGGAATGCCGATGTTCAGCTTCGTGCTGATAAAGGAACCGCTGAAAGCTGCTGAAGACATTGCGAATCTGTCGCGCTTCGCCCAATTCGGTGACGGCATCGGGAATTGAATCTTTGTATTTCAGCCGCAGCAACGGCGTCAGTTTTTCCGGCGCTAGTTCTTCGACGCCTTCGCTGACGTAATGCGAAAGCACGAAATCCAGAAAGGTCTGTTGTTTGGTGGTGAAGCGCGTGCTGATTTCAGTTCTGGCTTGGGCTGCACGTTCTTCGCGGCTGAGCGGAGCCAGCGCGTAAGCCACATGCGCCAGCACATCGAACAGGTCACTTTTTTCAGCATCAATCACCTTTTGCATCTCGGCCATTTGCTCACGACCAAAGCCTTTTTCGGCCAACCCTTCCAGCAGTCGAGCGCGCGTTTCCGGCACGCTCCAAAGCTCGCGCAATTCGGCTTCGTTCTTGAAAAACTCCGGCAGCTTGCCGAACAGCATTTCCAGAAATTGTTGCCCTGACATCGGTGTGCCGTCCGGATGCCAGAAACTGGTCACCATCATGTGCTGAATGTTGCGCTCTTTGCCGTCGGCGAGTTTGATCCTGATTCTGGGTGGACGCTGGCGACCTTCGCCGTCTTCGTCGCCTGCTGCTTGTCGTTCGCCGTTGCGCGCGCGTTCGCCAGTGTCCCCTTCATCTTCGCCTTCAATCGTGTTGTCTTCGGGTTCGCCGTCCCATTCTGGATCGCTGAAATGCTGGTGCGCACGGACGAAATCATAAATCGTGAAATACGCTTTGCCGTCGAATAGCCGCGTGCCTCGGCCGATGATCTGCTTGAATTCGATCATCGAATTGACCGGACGCATCAGCACAATATTGCGAATGTTGCGCGCATCCACGCCGGTCGAAAGTTTCTGCGAAGTCGTCAAAATTGTTGGGATGAACTTTTCGTTGTCCTGAAAATCGCGCAGGTGTTGTTCGCCCAGTGCGCCGTCATTAGCCGTCACGCGGTGGCAATAATTCGGGTCTTTGCTGGTTTTGATTTGGTTTATGTAGTCCCGAACGGCCAGCGCGTGATCCTGCGTAGCGCAAAAGACCAGCGTCTTTTCCTGTTGGTTGATCTGGCTCATGAAAATCTGGATACGCTTCTTTTCGCGCTCAGGGATTTCGATGACGCGGTTGAAATCGCTTTCGACAAAGCGCCGCCCGGTTTCGATCTCGCCTTCCAGGATGCGGTCGTCGGGTGTGTAAACGTATTCATCCAGCGTGGTGGAAATCTGTTTGACCTTGAACGGTGTAAGGAAGCCGTCGTTGATACCGTCTTTCAGCGAATACGTGTACACCGGCTCACCGAAGTAAGCATACGTGTCCACATTGTCTTTGCGTTTGGGCGTTGCCGTTAAGCCCAGCTGCACCGCCGGGGCGAAGTATTTGAGAATGTCGCGCCAAGTGCTTTCGTCATTTGCGCCGCCGCGATGACATTCGTCAATGACAATGAAGTCGAAAAAGTCCGGCGGGTATTCGCCAAAGTATGGCGTGTCGCCAGGGCCGCTCATAAAGGTTTGGAAAATGGTGAAAAACAGGCTGCCGTTTTTCGGCACTCGGCCTTTCTTTTTGATGTCGCCGGGTTCAATGCGCACCAGCGCGTCTTCGGGAAAGGCGGAAAAAGCGTTGTAAGCCTGGTTGGCCAGAATGTTGCGGTCGGCCAGAAACAGTATGCGCGGCCGGCGCGTCGCTTCGCGGCTCAAGTTCCAGCGGCTGTGAAACAGCTTCCAGGCCAATTGAAAGGCGATGAAGGTTTTGCCCGTGCCGGTCGCCAGCGTCAACAAGATGCGTTCGCGGTTGTCGCTGATGGCTTCCAGCACGCGCTCGACGGCGATGTCCTGATAATAGCGTCCTTGAAAGAATCCGCCCCGATCTTCAAACGGAACCGCCGCGAATCGGTCGCGCCAGTTGTTTTGCGTGGCAAACGTCATCTGCCACAACTCTTCCGGTGTGGGGTAATGCGGCTGCTCGCCTTCCGTGCCTTCGTGCATGTCTACGGCGTAAATGCCCTGGCCGTTGGTCGCATAAGTGAACCGGATGGAGAGTTTACCGGCGTAATCTTTAGCCTGGGCCAGGCCTTCGGCCAGCGGGCAATCCCACGCCTTTGCTTCGATGACGGCCAGTTTGGTGTTGCGGTATTCCAGGACGTAATCGGCGGAAAGCGATTTGCCGCGCCGCCCATGGCTTTCGATGCGACCGAGAGTGATCGGATATTCGCGGCGAATGCGGCTGCCGGGGACGACGCCCCAACCGGCGGTTTTCAGCGCAGGGTCAATGTGATCGGCTCTGGTTTCGGCTTCGTTCATGGAGATTTTGAAGCGGGGGCGTGGTCAATTTGCGGGGCGCAGTTTCCGCAAGCGCGCGGATAGTACCATCGGTTTTATTCCAAAGGACAATGGTTTTCGCCGCAGCGCCGATACGGTACCGCGCGCGTGAGCAAGCGGGGCCTTGGCCGTTTAGCCCTTCGGTCTTTCGCGCAGTGCCGCTTGCTCACGCGCGCGGTA
>CAYLJQ010000324.1:0-7856 GCA_964383955.1 uncultured Heliomicrobium sp.
ATGAAAGGTTGTCAATCGCCGTTGTTCAGAGCTGAAAACAAAAGTTTGAATTCACGGTAAAGCATAGTTGGAGAAAGCATCTCGCGGTACGTCAATAAAAATAGCAGTCTGTTTGCTGGTCGCCGTTTTTGCCCAAACCACGATTGTGAGTTTGGTTCCTCAGGCAATTGGGCAATGGCTGGCATACATAGATTGGCTGCTGGTCATCGTCGTGTATGTATGTCTTGGGCGTGACCCTGTCCAGGCGTTGGTAACGGCGGTTGCTGCTGGTTTTCTGTACGATGTTTTTTCCAGAGGAATGGCGTTCGGTGTTGAAACTGCAGTTGGCGTTAGCGGCTTTGCTTATGTGCTCGCAGCTTATGTTGCTGATCGAATCGTTTCGGTCATTGTCGCTGACAATCTGCTGGTCAGGTTCGCAACTGTTGCGAGTGCCAGCCTGATAAATACACTGACTCGATACGCCTTTTACAAGCTATTGAAGTTCAAGCTCCCCGTCTTGATTGGTGGAAAAGGCCTCGCCGCTTCCATTGTCTTCGGACTTGTGGCCAACCTGATCGCTGCTACTCTGCTTTATCTGTTATTAGACCGTATTTTCAATAAAAATTCGGCTTTGCGTGTGCGCCGCAGCGAAGCTCGCAGGGGCAGGTCCTGGCTGAAAGGGTAGCCACACCAGCCTCTGATTCACAAGCCGTGGTTCGCATTGAACCAAAAAGGTTAGTGCTATGAAGTCAGCAAAAGAATCCGGATTTGGTCCAGCCGAAGACTTACGGCAGGTAGGCGTGCGTCTGGAGGTAATTCGTTATCTGGCACTTGTGATCATTGTCTTGCTTCTTGGCCGGTTGTGGTTTTTGCAGGTAATGAACAGTGAAGTGTACGCCGAACGCTCTGACAAAAACCGCACGCGAATTCTCCCGATTCCTGCTCGCAGAGGCACTATCTTTGACCGAAAAGGCCGCATACTCGTCACCAGCCAGACTTCCTACAACATTGTTCTGAGCCGTAAAGACATCAAACCACCTGACTTTCCGCAAATTACCGACTTGCTGGTGAAACATCTGGGCATTGAGCAGAAATGGCTGTCTAACCGGTTTGAAGCAGCCAAGTTTGAAGCCAAGTGGGAATTCATTGTGGTCAAGGAACTGGCCACGGCTGCTGATGTCGCCTGGGTTCGGGCGCATCAGTATGAATATCCAATGATTCGCGCTGAAGAAGCACCGCAACGCCTTTACCAGTTTGGAACTCTTGCCGCGCACGCTTTGGGTTACGTGGGTGAAGTCAGTCCGGAGGATTTGAGGCGGAAAGACGGCCCGTTCAGTTATGAAAAAGGCTACAAACTTGGCGACATCATTGGGAAAGCAGGCATTGAGCGTTCGCACAACGACATTTTGATGGGCAAAGATGGTGAGCTTCGCGTGCTGGTGGACAGCCGGGGCCGAATTCAGAAAGTGTTGGACACAATTCCTCCTGTTCCGGGCCGGGATTTTTATACGACGCTTGACCTGGACATTCAAAAGGTTGCTGAACAGCAGACGGATTCAATGCCTTCGGGGAGAGGATCCATTACTGTGGCTGACCCAAATAACGGCGAAGTTTTGGCAATGGCCAGCCGCCCGGTGTTTGATCCGAACCTGTTTTCACAGCGCGCAAAGACGCCTGAAGGAAAAGACGAAATCCGCGATCTGCAAACGGATGAAGACAAACCGCTTTTCAACCGTGCCATTCAGGGACAATTCCCGCCCGGTTCGACTTGGAAATTACTGACAACCGTTGCTGCGCTTAACGAAGGCGTCATCACGCCAACCAATAATCGTGTTCAGGACGGCAGCATTCAGATCGGCAATTACCTGATGAAGTCCATCTCGAACTATGGCGCGCCGGATGTTGTCACCGCAATCGCCAAATCTGCCGACGGATATTATTACCGGCTGGGATTGAAGATGGGCGTTGAACGATTCGAGAAATGGGTCAACCTTTTCCGATTCGGCCAGCGCACAGGCATTGATTTGCCGGGAGAATACAGAGGCATTGCTCCGACGCGCGAGACCAAAAAAATTCCTGGGCGAACAGGATCAAGAAGGCCCAACAAGCATTGGACGAAGCTCCTGCCAACGAAAAGGCTGCGAAAGAGTTTCAAGTCCGCCAGTTTCAACGGGAAGCCGAGTGGACCGATTACGACATGGCTTCGTCTGCATTTGGTCAGGGACAGAACGCTTCGACGCCGATTCAATTGCTGCGCTATGTGGGTGGCTTGGCTGTCGGCGGACGAATGTACACGCCGCATTTGATGTTGCGCGCAGCGGCAGGTGTTGATCGCTTTGGCAATCAACAGCCGGAGATGACTTACCAGGAAGCGAACGCGTTTTCTGTGCCGATGAACAAGGAAATTCACGACATTGTGCTCAAAGGGATGCATGGTGCAGTTGAATACGGAACGGCAGGCGCGGCGAAAGTCGAAGGCTTTGATGTATGCGCCAAGACCGGAACGGCGCAGGTGGCTTCGACCGAACGAGTCGGATCGAAGAATAAGGACCATGCCTGGTTGATCAGCTTTGCTCCGCGCGACAAACCTGAACTGGCAATGGTTGTCTTGACGGAAAATGTAGGCTTTGGCGGCACGCACTCTGCGCCGCGCGCCAAGCCGATTTACGAAGATTACTACCGCCGCACTCGCAATTTGCCCGCTGAGACTGTAGCGACAGCTACGCCGCAAGCGGGAAAAGCGGGAGTGGCAGCGAAAGGTGTTAGTGGTCAGAAAACGGAAGCTGGAAAGCGGTAATTCGAACGCCCGGCGCTTGATTACCGACTACCGACTACCGACTAGCGACTACCGACTACTCAATGTTCGGCATCAACCGCAGATACCTGACCGATTTTGACTGGCCATTACTGGGCTTGGCGATGCTGATTGCAGCATTTGGAGTTCTGGAAATTTCCAGCGCCCAACCGCTGAACCCCGGCATCTGGAAACGCCAGCTTGTTGGCGTCATCATCGGTTTGGTTTTGCTGTTTGTGGTGACGATGTTCGATTACCGCAGAATCGTCAACGTCGCCCCATATCTGTATGGAGTTGGTGTCATTCTGCTTGCATTGGTGCTTACGCCGCTGGGCAAAACAGTCAATGGCAATCGAAGCTGGCTGGATATAGGCGGATTCGCTTTTCAGCCATCTGAGCTGGCCAAGATGTTTACGATCCTCTGTTTGGCGTATTACCTGGCAAGCGTCAAAAAACGTCCGCTGGATTTGCGGACGGTCATTACTGCGGGTTTGATCTGGGCTTTGCCCGCCGGGCTTGTTTTCGCGCAAAACGATACCGGCAGCGCGCTCAGTTTTACTTCTTTTCTGGCTGCCATGCTCTTTCTGGCGGGAGTGCGCTGGACCTGGGTTGTGGCGGCAACCGTTGGGCTTGTGCTGGTCATAGCGGTTTCGATTCCTTACTTGAAAACCTGCAAAGGCTACAAGTGCGAACGCGTCAGGGCAGTTTACTGGCCAGAACTGGCGGACAAAGGCTACCGCTATCAAAACGAACAGGCAGAAATCGCTGTTGGTTCAGGTGGCATTTTTGGAAAAGGAATCAGACAAAGCACTCAAGGGGCGCTCGGCTTTGTGCCGGAGGTCCAAAACGATTTTATTTTTGCCGTCGCTGGCGAGGAAACGGGATTT
The DNA here is from genome assembly GCA_964383955.1 of uncultured Heliomicrobium sp. Classification (GTDB taxonomy): domain Bacteria; phylum Acidobacteriota; class Blastocatellia; order RBC074; family RBC074; genus RBC074. Next base: position 3,661 of record CAYLJQ010000324.1, read on the forward strand.
TTCGGTTGCCTGCTGGTGTTGACTTTTTATCTGCTGATCATCACTCGCATGATTCAAATTGCGCGGGTATCGCGCGAACGAGTCGGGTTGTTGTTGGTCGGCGGTCTGGCAGCCCTGCTGCTGTATCACATTGCAGTCAACGTCGGTATGGTCGTCCGCCTTTTGCCAATTATGGGCATCCCGCTTCCTTTGATGAGCGCTGGCGGCACATCAGTCATCGCCACGTTGTTTGGCCTTGGACTGGTGATCGGCGTGCGGTTACGCAGGTTTGTGAATTGATTGGTGGTTGGTGCTAGATGGTTGGTGATTGGTAGCCATTGGCTTCCCTGCAATTGCCAACACTTAGCAGATAAAATTTCCAACCCTTCATCAAAAGCCAACCGCTACCGTGCGCAAAGGTTTTCCAATGACGACAATTCAACGCCGCTTTGCGGAGCGCACTTCGGTAGTTTGGAGTAGCGCCCGGCGGCAGCAGCAGTCCGGCTGGCAAGTTCCTACGCTTCGGCCTTTAACGCCAAGTGTAGGTAAAAGTGTATCCGCTTGCTGGCTGAACAGGCTGTGACGATTTACCAGACGATTCCTGCGCGCAAAAAAGCGGCTGCACCAACGTCGCTGAAAGCAGGAAACTCTTCTTCCTAAGCGGTATGGAAAGGTGCCGGGAATTTTGAAAGCCAAGAACATCTGTCGAGGCTTTTCAAAAACTTCATTGCACTGATCCGAACAAGCTTGGCTGGACAGGAGATTTTTGAATGTCAAAAGAGATGATTATCAGCGTCAACGGACGCGAAAAGAAAATTGCGATTATCGAAGACGATGTCGTGACAGAGTTTTACGTTGAACGTGGCGATGAAAACCAAGGCATCGTCGGCAACATTTACAAAGGCAAAGTGATGAAAGTGCTTCCTGGCATGCAATCCGCCTTTGTGGACATCGGGTTGGAGCGCGATTCGTTCCTGTACGTTTCGGATTTCTTCGACGAAGACCTGGAAGAGGACGAAGTCGAAAAAATGGAAGCTCCGCGTCCGAGTCCGATTCAGAAACCCGAACGGCAACAACGTCCGCCGATCATTCGGCCCTCTTCCAAAATTGTCGAACCGGAAGCCGAAGCCGAGCCGGAGGAAGAGCTTGATCTGCGCGTAGCCGCTTTGCATCACATTGAAGAGATTTCCGCAGAACCGGTGATCGAGCCTGCGCCGGATGATGAAATTCTGGACGACAGGGATATTGTCGCCGAAGTTTCCGACAAGGCGGAAGGTCGCAATTCACGCCAACGGCGCCAGAAGCGGTTGCGTTATTCGGAGTCTGAAGCGCCTGAAGAAGAAGTTGTCGCCGCCAAACAGCCGGAAGAGCCTTCAGTGAAGGCAGAAGCTGACAGCGAAGATGAGTCTTTCGGCGGACGCCGTCGCCGTGGACGCGGCAGAGGTCGCGGGCGCGGACGCGGCGAAGACACACAGGAAGTTATCGGAGCAGAGGACGCAGGCCCAGAAACCAAAGCTGAACAACCGGAAATTCAACGTCACGTGCTGGTTCACCACGAACCATTCGAACGCATCATTGATGATGACGACGAAACCGCAGGCGATATGTTGCGCGACGCGATGATGCAGGAACGCATTGCAGGCTGGATTCACGAAGAAGAACGCCGAACCTCGATCATTGATGTGGAGCCAACCCCTGAAATTCACGTCGGCGGATTGCAGAATGCTTTCACGCAATCTTCCGGCTTTGAGCGCATCAGTGATGTGGAAGACCAAGGCGAAACTCCTGTTGAAAGTGCCGCGGCAGGTTCAAGCACCCAAAGTCTGGTTGCTGAGACGGTTGACGGCGCTGAGGATGTTGCTGATGCGACTGCTGATGCAAGCTTGGCAGAAGCTTCCGAACCGGTTGTTGAAGCCAGTCCCGCCATTGCGCCAGAACCAGTAATCAGTTGGGAAGTAGAGCCTGTTGCCTGGCCGGAAAGCGCACCTGCCGCTGCCAACGAAGAGCCAGTGGCGGCTTCTGTCGAACCAATTGTCGAGATGCAATCCGATGTCGAGGTTCTTTCGTTGAATCCGCCAGCCGCTGAAGTGGCGGACAATGAATCGCCGGCAGAAAGTGAACCGGTGGAAGAGTTGAAAGATTCCAGCGCCAAAGTTCGCGGGCGTTCTCGCAAAGGTGAAATGGCGACTCGGCGCGGTGGCCGTGGCCGACGCCGCACATTTCGCCAGCGCACCACAACCGATGCGACGGCTGATGCCGAAGACCAGAATGACGATCAAGAAACGGATGATGGAGACGACGAAGCTCCGGTGGCGGTGGCAGCGCCAGCGCCAGCGTTGGCTCTGCGTTCACATGACCGGGGAGCGGATCGTTACTCGCATCAACGCCCGGTGATTTCCGATTTGTTGCGCGAAGGCCAGGAAATCATTGTTCAAATCGCCAAAGAACCGATTGGCCAGAAAGGCGCGCGAATTACTTCGCACGTGGCCTTGCCGGGGCGTTACATCGTTTACATGCCCACAGTCGAACACATAGGCGTTTCCCGCAAAATCGGAACTGATGAAGAGCGCCAGCGGTTGCGTCGCTCGTTGCATCAAATGCGCGCCGAAGCCGGAGCACCAGGCGGATTCATTGTTCGCACAGCAGCCAGCGGTTGCACGACCGAAGAATTACGCGAAGACATGCATTATCTGATTCGCACCTGGACCGACATTCGCCGCCGTTCCGAAAAAGCCAAATCACCGGCCATTGCTCACCGCGATCTGGATCTGGTGCAGCGAATTCTGCGCGATCAATTGTCGCAGGATTACACCGCCATTCGCGTGGACAACGAATTGGAATATGAACGGATTGTTGATTTTGTTAATCGCTTTGCGCCGAAGCTGGTCAATCGCGTCAAGCTTTACACCAAAGACACGCCGATTCTGGACGCTTATGGAGTGCAGCCGGAAATTGATAAAGCCGTCAAACCGCGCGTCTGGCTGAAATCCGGCGGATACATTGTTATCAATCAGACGGAAGCTTTGGTGGCAATTGACGTCAACACTGGCAAGTTCGTCGGCAAGTCAAACCGGTTGGAAGACACCATCGTCAAAACCAACTTGGAAGCCGCAAAAGAAATTGTCCGCCAGATTCGCTTGCGCGATCTGGGCGGCATCATCGTGCTGGATTTCATTGATATGGAAGAGCGCCGCAATCGCCAAAAAGTGATGCAAGCGCTGGAACAGGAAATCCGAAGTGATCGCTCTCCGTCGAAAATTTTGCAGTTCAACGATTTTGGCTTGGTGGCTGTCACTCGCAAACGAGTCAAACAATCGTTGGAGCGCACACTTTGCACTCCGTGCAGTTATTGCGGCGGCGGCGGCATGATCAAAAGTGCTCAGACGGTTTGCTACGAGATCTTGGCCGAAGCCCGGCGCATTGCCAAAGATATTGACGACACCAACGAAGTTATTCTTCGCGTCAATCCTGAAGTCGCAAAAACCTTGCGCGGCGTGGAGCGTGATGTGCTGGTCGAAATAGAAGCCTATCTGGGCGGCGTTGTTTCGATTAAGAGTGATCCGACTGTTCATCAAGAACAATTTGACATCGCGTTGGCCTAGTTCCGACCTCAATCAATTTCACCTATTCAAAGGCGGGAAACATTCAACTGTTTCCTGCCTTTTTTACAGGCCGTCTCCCGCCTAGATTTTCCCTCCGGCAAAACAGCGACGCCTCCGTTCAAAGCAACGCAGAACGCTGAAGCCTGTCTCCTGGTTCAACATCCCGATTGTTTTGTGTGCAGGGTTACAAGCTCTCAGGCCACTTAAGGCTGTGTTGCCTTTACTGTCGCAATTCAACAAATACGATGGAACATCTTTCGCGCACGGGAAGGTTGCCACACGGAATTGGAAAGAAGTGCCGGAAAGGAAAATAAAGTTGAATTTACTGCGCGGAAATGGGATCAGGTGAACGGTGAGTATAGAAATCGAAATTATGATTCAAAAAAATGTACGAGAGCGAACTAATTCTTATGCTAAATGAAGCATATACAAGAACTCAGATACACGAATTTTGCTTGGCATATGCGTTGCCTAATCAGCCACTGTTCTTCGTTGTAACTACAAGATAACGACTTCCAAACAAATTGAAAACTGAATAGTCCCAATACACTAGTTCAGTTTCAGGGGAGTTCATCAACGGTCTTACAGACCAAAAATTTAATAGGGAATAACAAT
>CAYLJQ010000325.1:0-7824 GCA_964383955.1 uncultured Heliomicrobium sp.
AAAGTAGTAGCGTTACAGATGGAGTAAAAATGATTTATGTCGTTCGTTCGGGCTGCGGAGTTGAATAAAGCAACCTGATACCTCTATCAGATTTGATTGCCCTTGCAGATAGCCTCAGTTACCAGTATCGGCTTCACCCTCATATAAATTGCAGATTACTGGGACGATATTAGGCGAATACACACGACTCCACTCACAGTAAGCGAACTCAATTTCAACGAGAGCAGCACAAAATGGCAGAATTTATTTGCAGACTGGGAACACCGGCAGGTGAAATTGTGACGCGTACAGTTGAAGGACTGTCCGAACAGGAACTGCGTCAGCGGCTGATTCAAGAAGGCTACAGAATCTTTTCCGTGGAAACCTCAGACCTGTTTGGCGGGCGTCGAAACTCCGGCCAGCGATTCGTCAAAATCAAGTTGGACGATTTTTTGCTCTTCAACCAGCAGTTGGCCGCACTAATTCATGCCGGCTTGCCCGTGCTCCAATCCATTCAAATGCTTCGGCAAAGATCGCCGAATGCCAAGCTGCGCGCTGTGCTGGCTGATGTGGAATCGAGAATCAAATCCGGCAGCGCGCTTTCTGAAGCATTTGCTGCGCAAGGCGACACCTTCCCCAAAATTTACACTGCCTCAATTCTTGCAGGTGAACGTTCTGGAAACCTGGACGAAGTGCTTCGACGCTATGTTGAATATACAAAAGCAATTGCCCAACTTCGCCGCAAGATTCGCAGCGCGTTGACTTATCCAGTTTTGCTGCTCTGTGCAGCAGTCGTTCTAATCGCAGTCTTGACCACGTTTGTTATTCCTCAATTTTCATCACTGTACGAAAACATGGGATCGGAACTGCCGCTCATCACTCGCGTAGTTGTAGGCTTGTCATCAGAAATCCGAGGAAATTTGTATTGGGTAGCTCCTGCGTTAGTCGGTTTGATTGCGGCAATCTATTCGTGGCGGAAGACTGAAAATGGCAGAAGAACAATTGATCGCTGGCTTTTAAGAGTTCCAATCATTGGAGAGCTGGTAAGGCAGATGACGACCGCTCAATTTTCCCGCAGCATGGCAACATTGCTGGCTGGCGGAATCACGGTGGTGGAATCGTTCCAAATTGCGATGAATTCTGTCGCCAACCGCGAGCTTCTCAGGAAAACCGAGCCTGCTTTGCCCAAAGTTCGCGAAGGAAAACCTTTTACTGAAAGCCTGTCTGAATCAGGCTGGGTTCCCGAACTTGCAACCGACATGATTGGCGTCGGGGAACGTTCAGGTTCCTTGCGGGAGATGCTGGATGAAGTTTCAGGTTTTTATGATGCAGAAACCGAAGTCAAGCTGGGTCAATTGACCAGCCTGATTGAACCGGCAATTCTGTTTGTTATGGCCGGAGTCGTGATCACGATTCTGTTGGCCATTTATCTGCCACTGCTGCAAATGGTCAGTAAAGCTGGCGCGTAACTTCATAAGGTTGGGATTCAAATGTCTACACCAGCAGAACAAATCAATCAGCAAGCAGAGCGCGAAACAGCCGAACGCCTGGCATCACGCTATCGTCTGAATTTTATTCAGCTTGAAAGTTATCCCGTGGATTACAGCCTGGTGCAATCGCTCCCGGTGGATCTGATGCTGCGGAACAAATTCGTTCCGCTTCGCCGTGAAAACGGCCACATGGTCATTGCCATGGCTGATCCTTCGGACTTGATTTTGCTGGACGAATTAAAAGCGCAGATGCGCACGCATCTGAAAGTGGAAGTGGCAACGGCAAGTGCCATCGAAGGAGTCTTGAAAAAAGGCGACGCCTCGCAACGCGTTTTGCAAGAAGCCACCGAAGGATTTCGGGTTTCCATCGTTCGAGAAACCGATCAGGGCGAAGAGGTCTTGGATCTTGACCGCCTGTCCGGCGACGCCGAGATGTCGCCGATCATCAAACTGGTTGATACGATTGTCTTTACGGCTCTGGAAAAGCGCGCATCCGACATTCACATGGAAACGCGCGATAACGACATGGTCGTCCGCTACCGTATTGACGGCGCGCTTTATGAAGCCGGCGACCCCATTGATATTCGCCACCACCAAACGATCATTTCGCGTATCAAGGTCATGTCTGAATTGGATATTGCCGAGCGGCGAGTTCCGCAGGACGGACGTTTTCGGATGCGCATAAAAGGTCGAAAAGTTGATTTCCGCGTTTCGATCATTCCGACAGTACATGGAGAGGATGCGGTTATTCGTATCCTTGACAAAGAGCAGATCAATGAATCTTTCAAGGATTTGCGATTAGAAGTTGTCGGCTTTGACCCAACGCTTCTGGCAAAATTTCGCCGTTTCATCCTGGAACCATATGGAATGGTGCTGGTTACAGGCCCGACTGGTTCGGGTAAAACCACTACGCTTTACGCTGCGCTGAACGAAATCCGCAACGACGAAGACAAGATCATCACCATTGAAGACCCGGTGGAATATCAGCTTCGCGGCGTTGCGCAGATCGCCGTCAATGAAAAGAAAGGGCTGACGTTTGCTCGCGGGTTGCGTTCAATTTTGCGCCATGACCCGGACAAGATCATGGTCGGTGAAATCCGCGATAACGAAACGGCACAAATTGCCATCAACTCTGCGCTGACAGGACACCTGGTGTTTACCACCGTTCACGCCAACAACGTAATTGATGTCATCGGTCGTTTCATCAACATGGGCGTCGAGCCATATAACTTCGTTTCGGCACTCAATTGTGTGCTGGCGCAGCGCCTGGTGCGCATGCTTTGTTCGCGATGCAAAAAGACATATCAACCTGACGATGCTGAATTAATCGAAGCTGGTTTGAATCCGCAGACGTATCGTGATCGGACTTTTTATGCCAGTTCCAGTTGTGAAGTTTGCAACCATACGGGTTATCGCGGACGAACTGCGATTCACGAGCTTCTGGACATGTCCGACACCATTCGCGAATTGATCATTCAGCGCAGACCCGGGTCGGAAGTCCGCCGCATGGCTGTTCAGGAAGGTCTTGGCAGTTTGCGCGAATCGGCATTGCGTTTGGTTTTCGAAGGGCAAACAACCCTGCACGAAATCAACCGTGTGACGTTCGTTGAAGAAATGAAGTAGCAACCATTTGGCTGGCAACTGTCACTTACAGGCCGGCATTTTGATTTGATGAATTTGGAACGCCCTTTGGGCTTCGGCGTTGAAGCTTAACGTTGCGATTAAGATCGCCAGTGAAGTTCAGCCCGACAAATCCGGTCCCGTTCCCTATTCCCCTTTTGGGCGGCGCAAGCAGCCGCAAATTTTGACTGTTTGATTTTGCGCTTTCAGCGGCGTAGTTTTTAGCTGCTTTTGCGAAACGACAAAGGCTGCCAAACTTTGTCGTACTCTGAACCGAGCTAGTCGAAATCTCGACATTAAATTAAAGAGAAGGTCACCATGAACACAAACATCACGACTCGAAGAATTCTTGCCCTGTTTTTGTCCCTATGCCTGGTGCTGCCAGGCACGGCACTGGCCGGGGACAAAGGCAAAAAGAATTTCAATGAAGGCAAAAAATATGAAGCCACACAGCAGTGGGATTTGGCCGCGCAAGCTTATGCGCTGGCGGTTTCGGCAGATCCGAATAATCCCGAATACCGGCTTCGCTATCTTCGCGCCTTGCAGCAGGCTTCGCTGATGTATGTTCAACGTGGTGATGCGCTGGCAGAGCAGAACGATTTTGCCGGAGCTTACACGGCGTATCGAGCAGCGTATCAATATGATCAGGGCAATGAAGTCGCGCGCATCAAGATGGAACGCATGCTGGATCAGCAAAAAGCGGTCGCGGGCGGACTCGAACCTTCCAGCACAACGGCATCCGGCAATGTCAGGCCAACCAGCTTCATCGAAATCAAGAATCCGCCACGCAATCGCGATGCGCTGACGGAGGTTCAGTTCAACACCAATTTCAAATCCGTTGCCAAAACCCTGGCCAGGCAACTAGACCTCAATGTAATTTTTGACAAAGACGTCAAAGACGACAAAGTGGATATTGAACTGAAAGACGTGACGGTCGCCAGAGCGTTCGATTTTGTCATGATGATGACCAAACACACCTTCGAACAGTTAGACCGCCGGACGATCATGGTTTATCAGGATAACGCGACCAATAAACCGCGTTTTGAAAAGCTGTACGTCAAGACCTTCTATCTTGGAAACATCAATGCCCAACAGGCGCGCAGCGCAGTCAGTTTGATTCTTGGTCCTGGGCGTCAGGCGCAGGAGCTTTCACAAGGCGGCGGCGCAGGCGGTGGCGGTGGTTCCGCAGCCAGCAATGTGCTGCTGGTTAAAGCCACACCACAGGAGCTTCAGCTTGTTCAGGACATGCTGGAAATGCTGGATAAAAACAAAAACGAAGTCGTGCTGGATGTGGAAATCTATGAAGTCTCGCACGACAGCATGCTGCAAATTGGTAATCAGTTTGCAGCCAACCAGGGGCTGAGCGTTGCCAGCACTTACGAAGACAAAACCACGGGCGAAATCAAAAGCTATAATTCCGGCACAACATCTTCATTTGGCGACATCGGCGGTTTTGGTCGCCGCGTTATTTCTCACGACAGCACAGGCAAAGAAATCGTCAACTTTATCGGCGGATTCGCCGGTCAGGCGTTGGCGCCAATTCCCTTTGCCGGAACCTTGCTCGGCATTCCACCTTCGACGCTTTCCCTGCTTCAATCCAAGGGCAATTCCCGCTTGCTGCATAAAACCCAGATTCACGTATTGGATGGCCAACAGAACGTGACCAAAGTTGGTCGCAGCGTTCCGGTGCGTTTGGGCAGCACATATGGCTATGGCGGCTTCGGCGGCGTTGGCGGAGTCGGTGGGATTGGTGGAGTTGGAGGTGTTGGGGGAGTCGGCGGCGTTGGCGGAGTCGGCGGTGTTGGTAACCTGGGCAATGCTCTGGGAGGAGGATTTGGCGGAGGCTTCCCTGGCATTGACTCCATTCAATACAAGGATGTCGGCTTGGTGATTGACGCGAAACCGCTGATCACCAACGAAGGCTACGTTGAAATTCAGATGAAATTTGAAACTTCGGACGTTCTGGCTTCGGGCAGCGACGTCAACTTAACGCCGACGTTCACGCAGCGCTCGCTGCAAACGACAGCTCGCATTAAAGATAACGTAACGGCGGTGGTTGCAGGCGTAAATCAGGACAGCAAAGGCGAATCTCGCGCGGGTGTTCCCGTGTTGGGAATGCTGCCAATTCTGGGCCGATTGTTCACCACTCCGCGTCAGGAATCCCGCCAGAGCGACATTGTCATTACGGTAACTCCGCACATTGTTCGCTCGGCTGGCATCAGCGCGAAAGATTATCTGGCTTTACAAGCCGGAAGCGGCCAAGTGGGAGGACAAGGCGGCCTGTCTCCCAAAATTGAAGACGTGATTTACCGCGCGCAGATGGAGGAAGAATCGGAACGTCGTCTGGTGGCATTGGAACAAGCGCCCCAACAGCAAACAGTCCAATTGACACCAAACAATCAGGTTGCCAATAACCAGACCTTCTCTGCTTCTGCACGGCCAACGCCTCAACCGCAGATTCAAAACACGTCCAACACCAACGGCGGCGCACCAGCGACAACGCCAAAAACTTCGCCGAAAAAACTGGATAATAGTTCGCTGATTCAGGTGAAAAGCAATCCATCGCAAACCTCGGACATCAATCCGCAGGTTTACGACCGGCAACCTCAACAGCAACCCAACATCAATCCGCCAGATGGCGGTGGTGGAGCGGCAGCAGGTGAAGCTGAAGGCGCAAGCAACGGCGAAAAACAAGGTACGAGCGGCGGCGAAAAACAAAAAGAATTGCAGGACGGCGCAATCATCGGACCTGAAAATCCTGTCCCACAAGCAGTCGTCAGAATGGGAATTGAAACCGAAGATACAAAAAAGAAACGCGAACTGATCCGAAAAGAATACGAAGCGCAGAAAAAACGGGAAGAAGAAGAAGCCAAGGCTGCAAGAACCAAGCCTCAAGCTGCTCCGCAACCGTATGAGTTCGCGGGAGTGAATTCTAGCGGCGTTAAAGTGGATCGAGCCTTGCCAACGGCGCTTAACAACCGCAAGTTCAACTTCACGTTGTCGCCCGCGCCGATTCGTCAACAAATTGGCAAGACCTTTAACGTTACAGTCGAATCCAATGGCCAGGGCGATATGGTCGGCGCCAATCTGGCGATTAAATTCGACGACAAGAAACTAAAGGTCAACGCAGTTCGCGGCGGAGATTTGTTCGGTCAACAGCCGGAACTTAGCTACGATGTGGAAAAAGGTGTTTTGAAAGTGCAGATCAACGCTGCCAAAAAGACACCGGTTTCAGCCAAAGGCCGCGTTATTGTGATTGAGTTTACCTCCCTTGCCGAAGGCGAATCTCAGGTCACGTTCAATAACTCCGATACAAAAGTAAATCTGGCGGACAAAAAGACCGCTCCTGTCAGCGGCGCAACCGCACAGGTCGTCATTACGCGTGATGCGGTGACGAGTTCAAATCAATAATGATGATCCGAACGAAACAAGTGATCGGTGGTAGGTTATCAGTGGTTGGCAACATGCAGACCACCGATAACCGGCTATCGGCAACCCGTCAAACGGAATCCGGCTTCACGCTGCTGGAACTGATCATCACACTGGCGATTATTGCAATTATGGTGGCGGGGACGGTTCCATTTGCCCACAACATGATCCGGCGGGAAAAGGAAATGGAGCTCCGCCGCAACCTGCGTGAAATTCGCAAAGCAATTGACGGCTATTACCACAGTTGCGCGATTTTGCGGGAAATCCCACCGTTTGAGACAAAACCGGACGACTGTTATCCGGCAAGCCTGCAAGCGTTGGTGGACGGTTTCCAACCGGCCAATCGGCCCAATGAATACAGGCGATTTTTGCGCAAAATCCCGCTGGACCCATTTACGGGAAGTGCAGAATGGGGATTGCGATCCATGGAAGACGATCCATTTTCCGCTTCTGGCAGCGGGCCAAGTCAGGCCAACGGAATTTTTGATGTTTACAGCAAAGCGCAGGGCAAGGCGCTTGACGGCAGCGAGTACAGCAAATGGTAAAGGGCGGTAAGAAAAAGAATGATTTACTCCGGCTGGGGCGCTTCGCCAATTTCTTACCCAGTTCCCAACGGAATGAATCGGGCTTTACCCTGTTGGAATTGATTGTCACGCTTTTGATCATTTCCATTCTGGCAGCCGGGGCCGTTCCTGTTGCGCGCAATTTGATGCAGCGGCAAAGAGAGCGGGAACTAAAACGCAGTTTGATTGAAATCCGGGGCGCAATTGACAAGTTCAAACGGGATTGTGACGATGGCGTGATTTCCAAGCTGGAGTTCAAGAATCCGGAAAAGCATTCTTGTTACCCCGAAAGCCTGGAAATGCTCTACAAAGGCGTTCAGGAGGTTTCAAAGCAACCTCAAGGTCCTCAAGGCCTGGTCGGTTTTCCTTCAGGCAAAGTGAGGAGATATTTGCGACGCATCCCAATCGACCCAATGACCGGCAGGGAAGAATGGGGCTTGCGTTCAATTCAGGACGATCCAACTGCAAGTTCCTGGGGCGAAGAAAACATTTTTGATGTTTACAGCCTGCATCGGGGGATGGCGTTGGATGGAAAGACTTATTACAAAGACTGGTAACAATGAAATCCCAAATCTCAAATTCCGAATCTCAAATCTGTAGCCCTCAATCCGGTCTTTCAATTCGTCAATCAGGCGGGCAATCGCGCAGCCGCGTTCAGCGGGGTTTCACGTTTATGGAACTGCTGATTGTGATGGTGATCATCGCAATTCTGGCTGCAATCGCCATCCCGAAATACCTGGCTC
>CAYLJQ010000326.1:0-7725 GCA_964383955.1 uncultured Heliomicrobium sp.
GCTACCACCTATATATAAACTGTTGTATTGAAATTTTTTCCATACACGACGCTTTTCCTATCTCCTCAACCTGTCTTCCTGTTTTGCCTGGTTTTTTCAACAGCAGAAAAAATCTTCCACTCAAAAACCTAAAAACGACCGTGAAGCATTGGCAAAAAAACCTGCTCCAAAAGGATCAGTGAAAGACCGTCTGGGTGACGACGACGGTTATGGCGCAGTCGTATTTTACTCTTCGACGGTTCATGGAAACCTGGAGGTTTGTGGTTGTCCCATTCATCCGCTGGGAGGAGTGGCCAGGCGCGCCGGATACATCAACGCGTTCAAACGGCGTAGCCCTGACGCGGCGACATTGCAAGTGGACGCTGGGTTCATCTTTGGAGACGAAACCAACGCGGCAGGTGAACTGCGCGAAGACATTCGGTTGATGAACGATTGGATCATTCGCGCCAACGAAGTCCTTGGACTGGATGTCGTCAATCTGGGATTCCGAGATTTACGCTATGCCGGGATGCTGTTGAACCCTACGGCGACGTGGACTGGAAAGCCGAAAGCCGAAAAATCAGCGCTGATTTCTTCAAACATCAAGCCCACGGATTCTTCTCGCGTCAGCCCCGCTCCGTACGTCATCAAAATCGCCACTGCCAAACGATTGCCGCAACCGATTCGCATTGCCTTCATTGGCGTCAGCGATACAGCGCCGGAAGAGCATCAGGCTGCGCTGAAGGCCTCAGGTCTTGTCATCAATGACCCGTTGGAATCTGTCAAAGCCACGCTGGCCGAAGTGCAAGACAAAGCTGATGTGACAGTGGTTGTTGGGTTTCTGTCATTACCAATGGTCAATCGGCTGGCTCGGCAAAACGATAATCTGGATGTAATTATCAACACGGATGAACGTGGTTTGGTTCCTGATCCACGCCAGATCAACAATACGTTGGTCGTGTACGCAGCCAAGGAAACCAAACACCTGGGCGAGTTGCGCTTTTACGTGGACAAGGAAGGCGTCGTGGACCGCTTTACGGCTAGATACGTCGAACTTGATGAAATCATCCCGGATGATCCGCAGTTGCTGTCAATTACCCAACAAGCTCGCAAAGAAATTGATGTATTGCAGAACCAACTGGCGGAAGCAGAAGCCAAGACGTTTGCAGCGACAAACGGCAATCAGCCTTCGCCGTATGTGACTTCAGAAGCCTGCGCGAAATGCCACAAAACGGAATACGATGTTTGGCAAAAATCGCGGCATTCGCATGCGTTCGCTGCACTGGAAACCAAGAAAAGAACGTTTGATGCGGCTTGTATCGGTTGCCACTCGCTTGGTTTTCAAAAACCGGGCGGCTTCGTAAACATCAAAGCGACTGAGCACCTGGCAAATGTTCAGTGCGAATCCTGTCACGGCCCAGGCGCTGAGCACGTCGCTAAACCGACGATTGCCCTGTATAAAACACCGCCGAAAAATGAAAGCTGTATGATTTGCCACGACCGGGAAAACAGTCCGGATTTTGATTTTGCCAAGTACTGGCCGGTTGTTGCGCACACCAATTCGCTGAAACAATCCGTTCCGGCTGTCAAAGCAAAACCTGCTCCGCCGCGCCGCGTGCGGAAAAAGTGACCACGCCCAGTGCAGAACGAGTGAGAAGATGGAGAGCCTGCTGAAACTGCTGCCGATGATGATTCGCCTGTCGGGCGATAATGAAGACGTTCGGGAGCAGGCAGTTTTTGCGGCTTGGCGTGTGGCGGCGGGCAAAGGCGTTGCTGGCGGATGTGCGCCATTCCGGCTGTATGGCAAACAATTGATCGTCGGCGTGCTGGATCACGCATGGAAAAAACAGTTGGAATCGCTGTCAAGCCAATACCTTTACCGGATCAATGCATTGCTGGGAGCGCAGATGGTCACATTTATAGAATTCCGTCTGGAAAGAGATTTTGTTTTGAAAACGCGCGGTCATGATGCTCAGGAATTTGAGTTTCACCATACGGAAGAATTGAAAGAAGAATTGAAGTCGTCCGCAGAGGAAATCAAAGACCCGGAATTGCGCGAAGTGTTTTTGCGCGCGGCAGCGAAGAGTTTGGAAAGGAAACAGCAGAGCTGAGGGAGCGACAGAGGGAAAGAGTGACGGTGGGAAATCCTCCCTCACTTTTTCTGTCCCTCCATCTCTCTATCCCCAAAGATATGCCTATCACACGAACCGAAGTTGAAAAGATTGCCAAACTGGCCAACCTGGAATTGACCGAAGCCGAAAAGGAATCGCTTTCAGTTCAGCTGGCTGCCATTGTCGAATACATTGACCAGTTGAACGAACTGGACACCTCCAACGTCAAACCGTGGCAGACGCGAAGCGTGGGCGAAGCGGCTACGTCGTATGCGTCGCGCGATGACATCGTTGAACCGAGCCTGGGCCAGGAAACGGCGCTGAATCAAGCGCCCGATCCGGACGAAGGCCATTTCACAGTTCCGCGCGTTATTGGCTGAGTTTCAGTAGCCCGACTATCAAGGAGGGCTTAGGATCGTTATCCACAGCCCTTCCCAGAATCCAGGCTGCCGACATTGTTTATGAGAATAAAATTGACCATCGAAGAAATTCACAAACTGTACACATCGGGCGAAGCCAAACCGAGCAAGATTGTAGAAACTGCCCTTGAAAACATCGAAGCCGACAACGAACGGCTGAATGCTTACCTGACCGTCAACCGCAAAACTGCGCTTGAAACTGCAGCGGCGATGGATGCTGACATTCAATCCGCCGTCAAATCCAAGCCGCTGGCCGGTGTGCCAATCGCCATCAAAGACAACATGTGTGTTGCCGGAGTTCGCACAACTTGCGGATCGAAGATATTGGGCAACTACGTTCCGCCGTACACGGCGACCGCCGTCAAAAAGCTGGAAGCTGCCGGAGCAATCATCGTCGCCAAAACCAATATGGATGAGTTTGCGATGGGCAGTTCGACGGAAAATTCCGCCTTCGGCACGGTCAGAAATCCCGCTAACACGGATTACGTTCCAGGCGGCAGTTCGGGTGGTTCGGCGGTTTCAGTTGCCGCAGGGCACGTGCCTGTTGCACTGGGGTCTGACACCGGAGGTTCCATTCGCCAACCGGCTTCGTTTTGCGGAATTGTCGGGTTGAAGCCGTCTTATGGCCGAGTTTCGCGTTCCGGGCTGGTGGCCTATGCGTCCTCGCTGGATCAAATCGGGCCGTTTGCAAATTCCGTCAAAGATGCCGCCAGAATGCTGCAAGTGATTTCGGGGCACGATCGCTACGATTCGACTTCGGCCAATGTAGAGGTGCCGGATTACTTGTCAGCACTGACTGGTGACATCAAAGGCCTGCGTGTTGGCGTTCCGCCGGAATGTTTTGGCGAAGGATTGGATTCGGAAGTCCGCACGAACGTCGAAGCCGCCATCAGTAAGCTGAAAGAGCGCGGTGCGGAAATCGTTGAAGTCAACCTGCCGCACACAAAATACGTCGTTGCGGTGTATTACCTGATTGCGACCGCCGAAGCTTCGGCGAATCTGGCGCGGTTTGACGGCGTGCGTTACGGCCATCGAACGGAAGAAGCCCGCTCGCTTTCTGATTTGTATCGCCGAACGCGCGATGAAGGATTTGGCGTTGAAGTCAAACGGCGAATTATGCTGGGCACGTTTGCGCTGTCTTCCGGCTATTACGATGCGTATTACGAAAAGGCGCAGCGTGTGCGCGCGATGCTGGTCAATGATTTTGCCGAAGCCTTCAAAAAGTGCGATGTCATCGCCACGCCAACGGCTCCGACGCCTGCGTTTAAGATCGGCGAAAAGTCCGACGACCCGCTGGCCATGTACCTGGGCGACATTTACACCGTGACGATCAATCTGGCGGGAGTTCCGGCAATCAGCCTTCCATGCGGAACGTCGTCATCTCACTCGGCAGTGGGCGGATTGCCAATCGGAGTGCAGTTGATCGGCAATCATTTTGACGAAGCGCGGTTGCTGAATGCGGCTTTTGCTTACGAACAGTAACGCTTATCTGAAACACGTCCAGGCAAATACCACCAACATGATCACGCCCAACAACAACAGCGGCACTGCTGTTTTCAGCGATCTGGCACTTTGCAAAGGTTTGCCATCCGGATTGGAACCGGCAGCGGAGCTTTCAATTTGTCTGTCATTGGGAAGGGATCGGGTTTTGGCGGAACGTTTTCTGGCGGATTCAACCTTGGCTTTTAACAGAGCAAGTTTTCGTTTGCGATCCGATTCGTTGTCCGTTATTTCCAGAGAATTCAGGACTGCCGTAAATTGACTGATCGGCCAATTGATCGGGATGATTAGTGTGTCGCACTGCAAAGTGCCGCTGTTTGGTTCGACGAGTTCATATTCGATGGGCAAGATGACAGCATCCTGGCTTTGGTGCTGCGCACGCACGCTGTCCACGCGCAAGCTGGGCAGGCGCGAGTAATGAATGTTGGTTGGCTTCTGATGCGCCATCGTGGCATCTCCAACAGGGCAGGCTCAATTCTCATTGATCAGCTTTTCAATCTGCTTTTCCAGTTTCCGGTATTCACCGACGCCGCGTTTGATGTGGCGAACATTTCCTCGACGATCAATCAACACAACGGTCGGCAGATTGGCAACGACGAAGCGTTCGTCGTTGGTCACATCATCCATCTTGCCGACAGCAATGGGATAATTCATTTGGTGTTTGGTCAAGAAATTGCGCAACGCCGTCAATTCCTGGTCTCGCGTCAGTCCCTCTGTTGTATCTGATCGTCCGTAAAGTCTGGTCACGCCGATAATTTCCAGCCCTTTGGCGGAAAACTTTTTCTGCAATTCGCGCCATTCAGGGAAAGCGGCTGCGCATTGGCTGCACCACATGGACCAAAAATCCAGTAAGACGACTTTTCCGCGCAAATCAGTCAACTTGATCGGCTGAGAATTGATCCAGCGCGGAACGTCGAGCATTGGCGCTGGGGTAAACATCAACCGCGCGGCGGCAAGCTCTGCTTCGTAAAACGAACGTAATACGGACTGCTCTTCAAATTCCGTGGCCAGCACTCTTTTATGTAATGCGTCGGCTTCCTTTTTGAACCCCTGCCGTTCCTGCGCGGAAATGGCTTCCGCTGCCAGGCTCAGCCGATCGCGCAGCGCTGTATCCCACAAACGCGGCTCCGATTCCGGGAACCTGCCGGGCTTCATTTGCAACACATAGCCGCGAAGCGCTTGCTTCATCACCAGGTCGTAACGCCCCCGTTCACGCCATTGAATCGTGGCTTCTTTAATCAGGCTGACGCGCCCCGCCAGTTGGAAAATGGTGTACGGAGTTTCCTGGTACATTTCATCCAGCAGCTTTTGCGCTTCTTCAAGCTGACCCAGTTCCAGCAGGGAACGAATGATGCTGGATCGTAGGGCCTCGGCTCCTCTGAATTTCGGGTCGGCTTTTAGAAAGGCGCGGCCAGCTTCGATGGCCTGGGCAAACATTTCAGTTTGCAGGTAAAGGGAATACAAGGCCAGCAATTCGTTATCTTTCCAATCCTCAATTTTGAACCTGGCAACTTCAGGACTGGCTTTTTTTCTGAACGCTTCCAGGCGGGCTTCCAACTCATAAAGCTGCGCTTTGCCGTCGCTGACCTCACGTTCGAATTCTTGCTGCAATTTAAGCTGCTCGTTTTGTAACTGCCGCAAGATTTTGGAAGGTTTCCCGCTTTGCGCAAACGCTGGCGACCAGGCTGCCGACAAAATCAGTGACAACAACAATGCGCCAAAACCAAAGACAAAAACTCTTTTCGTCATAAGTTACCTGTGAAAAACCGCTTGCGGGACTATTGGGCTTGGCCTGCATTCTATGCGCAGCTTTGTGTGCGGGCAAGAATTCATTTGTTCAAAAACAAAAGGCCAGAACATGTCTGTTCTGGCCTTTTGTTTTTGTGGTGTGACAAATGCTCACACCGCTTTTTCGCCCACTAGCAAGCTGGCGGAAACACTGGAATGACGTAGTTTGCCGTATTGGTCAACGTCAGTTTGTGCAAGTTATGGCCGTGGTTGAAGGCTCCTGCGCTTGAAGCGGCGTTCGGATTGAAGTTGATTGCCGCTCCGGTCATGCCCCACAGCGTTGGTGTTGTCGGCCACACCTTGAACCAACCCGTGCGTCCCGCCGGAATGTAGGTTTCAAACCTTGGCGTGATGCGCGGGAAGTTGTTGGAGAGCGAAGTGCGGAACTGATGGCCTCCGTTAAACGTGAAGCTGACCGCAGTTTCAGCATCGTCATAGAAAATACCGAAGACCGTTCCCAACACGCCAGCGCCGGTTCCCAAGTTGCCGCCAATGCGGTTCAGGATCAGCAAGGTGTCGTTGCCATCGGCACGCGACCCGATGTTATCCAGCGCCAGCGCATGGCTGACCCGGTTGTAACTCACTCCATCGAAGTTCAATTGTGCTGTGACAGAGTTACCGTCGCAGGGAGGCACAGACAGAGCCGAAATTGCTTCTGCGCCCAGATTGGCTTCGTGACCGGTAGCGTATTTGATGTACTCATCGCCAATCAGGAAGTTGAAATCCGCCGGACAGCCGGTGACTCCATCAACCGCAACCGCGACCAGATACCCATTGGTGCCCGGATCAAGGTCTGAAGCCAGGAAGCTGGAGGTTTGGTTTGCCGTCAAGCATATGTAACTGTCGGCTACGGAACAGCTTTCGGCCACAAAGAACAGGTGAACAAACGCATCGCGGCTTGGATTCACATTGGTAATGTTGATGCGGGTGTTCTGGGTATTGCTGCTGGTTGCGCCAGAAGTGTAGGCGTTGTAAATCAGCACCGATCCCATTTTCTGATCGCTGGCTTCGGACGTTGCTGGGAACGGAGTTCCCGGGCCAACCGGCGAATCCGTGATGGCCGAATTGTCCTGGCCATCCAGGCGGAACAGGAAATCCGGGTTAACTCCTCCGCCAACTCCACAAATGGTTTGTCTGTTGAAATTCGTGCAGCCGGTTCCAAATCCATCGCCCGGATTGCGCCAGACGCCGCCATTTCCGGTTTGCGTGGAGCGATTTGACCAGAAATGCTGGCCTTGAGTGAGGAAGTTCTGATTGACCTGAACGCCAACCCAATATGTGCCAGCAGTAAGGACGCATCCGCCACCTGACAATGTGGTGGTTGTGCTTCCTACAGCAACCGCCGCGGTTTGGCCTGTTCTGGTGCAAACTGCCGCGCCGGGGAATCCGGCGTTATCTGCATAAAAAGTCACCGTTGAGGTCTGTACGGCAGGTATTCCTGTGAAGCTGGTCTGAACCACAGATTCCACCGTCCAAATGCGGCCTGCCGGAACGACGAAATCGTCCGCACCTTCCGAATCGTAGGCGTCAAACGCCGGTTCAAAATTTTGATCCGGCGCGCCATCGTTGGCGGGGTTGTTGGTTTGATCGTAAAGTACAGCCGCTCCTGCATTCGGTGCGGGAGGCGCAGAGCCACCAACGCCAGCCGATTTGACCGGTTTGTTTTGCGCTTCAGCCATTGCTTTCAGCGTTTTGCCGCTGACTGAACCGGCATTAACTGTGCTGTAAAGCTGACCTATCAATTTATTGTCGGCCAAGGCTGCTTTATGAGTTCTGAGCAACGCCGCTGCTTTCTGCGGCTCGACTGCCAGAGCAAATCCGACAGCAACCAGCACGCAAATTACCAGGAATTTGTGCTGGTGCATCTTTTTCATAATGGAGGTTTTCATAGAGTTTTTCCTCTTCATGACCCTGTGAGGGTGTGTGTA
>CAYLJQ010000327.1:0-7716 GCA_964383955.1 uncultured Heliomicrobium sp.
GAGCAAGAAATGCCGAATGCCCTTCATTCAAATGATAAACACTTGGCTCAATGCCCAGCGCTTCCAGAGCGCGATAACCGCCGATGCCCAGCATGATTTCCTGCTGGATGCGCATTTCGCTGTCGCCGCCATAAAGCTGGTCTGTAATGTCCTGATCCTGACGATTGTTTTCCGGGATGTTGGTGTCGAGCAGATAAAGTGCGACGCGGCCCACCTGTGCGCGCCAGATTTGCGCCGCGATCGTGCGTCCCGGATAGCTGACTTCGATGACCAGCGGTTCACCATCACGGCCGCGTTCCAGCGTCAGCGGCAAGTTGTGAAAATCGTTGTCTACGTATTCTTCCTGTTGCCAGCCGGCTTCGTTCAGGTATTGGCGAAAGTATCCTTGCTGATACAACAGTCCTACGCCAACCAGCGGCAATCCCAGATCGCTGGCGGATTTCAAATGGTCGCCCGCCAGAATGCCCAAGCCTCCGGCGAAAATCGAAAGGCAATCTGTCAAACCGAATTCGGCTGAAAAATAGGCAATCAACGGCTGATCAACTTTGTCATGTTTTCGGCGAAACCAGGTAGATTCGCCTTTCTGGTAGACATCGAAATCGTTGGCGACACGGTTCAAGTGGGCCAGGAAGCCTTCGTCCGCCGCCGCGTCCTGCAATTTTGCCTGATCAATTGTGCCAAGCATCAAAACCGGGTTGTGGCCGGATTGTTCCCACAGATCGCGATCCCAGCGAAAGAGTTCGATTGCATCGTGATTCCAGACCCAGCGCAGGTTGTAAATCAAACTGCGCTGCTGTTCCAGTTCCGTAGGCAAAAATGGTTTGACTGTAAATGTGCGGATCGGTTTCAAGGTTTCTCTTTCTGCTCGGTGCCTTTTACAAGTCGCGGCGATTCCGATTCATCTCGCTCAAGAATTGAGTTCGGCGGTGAACCAATGCAGCCATTTCCGACAGACTACAGGGCATCGCCCGATACTTTGGCAGCAACCCGGCCAGCTTCGCCTCTCCGATGACGCGAGCCGCAGATACCAGCAAAGGAATGTTGGAATGCAGTTCATTGGCTCGCAAGGTTTTTAGCGCGGCTTCCAGCGCGGGCGATTCCAGATCAATCACCGCCATTTCATGAGGCTCCAGACAGGCTTGTTGCAAATCTGTCGGCGTTTTCGCCGCCGCGATTTCTGCTTCTGTTGGATTGAAAATCGTTTTGGTGGCCTTCAACTTTTCATCCGTGTCCGCGACAACCAGAATTCTCAGTTTGCCCGGCGGCGGTGGAGACGTGGATTGGCGCTCAACAAGACTGTTGTTGAGCGCCAATTGGAGTTCGTGGATGTTAATCGGCTTTGAGATGAAATCGTCCGCATCGCCCCGCAATGCGCTGATCGTGTTTTCGACAATCACTTCCCCGGTGATGACAATGACGGCTGGTGGCGGGCGGCGGCGTTTGAATTCACGCAACAAATCCAGCCCCGAACCATCCGGCAGGTTAATATCGGTCACAACAGCCACCGGCTGTTCCCGCGCGAAAACGGCACGCGCGCTGGCGGCGTCCGAAGCTTCAACGGTATCGTAGCCCCATAAATGCAACGCCTCGCCCAGCACGAAACGAATTTCCGCTTCATCATCAATGATCAAGACCTTGTTTCCGGGATTACTCATAACAGCCCCTCCTTTCAAACGATACTGGATCAACTTTGGCTTGGCGCACGCACCACTTCAACGGAACAGTGCGCCCGCGCAGCAACGGCGGACGAGATGCTGCCCAGTCGCAGTCGTTCCAACCTGCCCAAGCCTCTAGCGCCGACGAAAATACAATCCGCTTTCCAGTATTCCGCTTCGCCAATGAGAAGGCGTTTTGGCTCTTCAGCCTTGATGACGGCTGTTGCGTTTATCCCCGCGGCGTTCAGGTCTGCGACCACTGTGTCAACTTTCTTCTTGATCCGCAGTTCTTCTTCGGCAATCCAATCGGCAATTCTGCCGACCAAAGGGCGGGGCGTGAATTCCAGGCTGGGCCAGGCCGCATACACAACGCGCGCTTCACAACCGTCGGGCCAGTGACGAGAAGTAAGCACGCGCACAACCTCTTTCGCGTTTGACGACCCGTCAAAGCCGACCAGAATTCGCGTTGGTCGTTTTGTTTCGTCCTCTGGCTCGCGCGCCACCCGCACTGAACAGTTCGCTTCGTGCAGCACTTTTTGCGACACACTGCCGAAAAAGAGCCGTCCAAGCGCCGAACGTCCGTGCGCGCCAAGCACAACCAAGTCCGGTTTCCAATCGTCCGCCTTTTCTATGATCACCGAGGCTGGCGAACCCGCAGAGACTTCCGCTTTGACAGACCACCCTGGCAGAAACTCCTGCACACGCTGCGCGGCACTCATCGCCAGCGATATGTATTCCTGGTCTCGATCCATATGCTCGACAATTTCCAGCCCGGACGGCGGCGGCAACCAGTTTTCAATCACCGCCACCACCTTGCAGTCCGCCTCTGCCGGCAATCCAGCCTTGCGCAAATCATCAAGCGCTGCATCCGCGCAGGCAGAGCCGTCATAAGCAATTAAAACTTTTATTCGATCAGCCATAAAATCTCCTTGCCTGGTTTCCCCAGTTGTAGCCTTATTACCTGTTTGGCAAAGACTGTGCCGCCCGCCCAAAACTTCTATCTGCGGCCAATCAAGGCTAAATTGATCTGCAAGGTGCGGCCAACTGTGGATTTTCACGCCCGAATGCGTGAGATCGCCCACCTGATCGAAGATTCAAATCGGTCGCCGACAGCAACGAAGCGACTTCCCTCTTTGGAATTGTCTGGCAGTGAGATTGCAGGCATTTATCAGTCAGTCAGGTAAACAATGGAACAAACAGAAACACACCAAGGATTGTCGAGCACGGATGCTGCGGCGCGCTTGCAGCAATATGGCCCCAATTCCCTGCCGGCAAAACCTTCCGAGCCCTTATGGCGACGATTCCTCAGGCAATTCCGAAGCCCGCTGATTTACATCCTGTTGGTCGCGCTGGCAGCCGACACGGCCATTTGGCTCAGTGAAGGAGCCAGTGGAACTCCAGTTGAATCCATTGTCATTGCCATCATTTTATTTTTGAACGCAGGACTGGGCGTTTATCAGGAAAGCAAATCGGAAGCTGCGCTTGCAGCTTTGCGCGAAATGACTGCGCCGCATGTGTGGGTGATGCGAGACGGACATTTGCAGCACCTGCCCGGCAGCGATCTGGTGCCCGGCGACCTGGTGCGCATCGAAGCCGGAGACCGGATTCCCGCTGATGGCAATCTGGTTGAAGAAGGCGCGATGGTGGATGAATCGTTGCTGACCGGTGAATCTGTTCCGGTGGAGAAAGAACGCGGAGACGAGGTTTTTAGCGGAACGCTGCTGGTGCGCGGCAAAAGCTACCTGGAAGTCAACCGGACGGGCGAACAAAGCGCAATGGGACGATTGGCGGTGATGATCAGCGGCATACAGGCGGATCCGACTCCGCTGGAACGGCGGCTGGAAAAATTCGGCGGCCAGATTGCGCGCGGCGTGCTGGTGCTGGTGGTGCTGATTGCCATTGGCGGGTTGCTGGTGGACGGCGTTGAACGCATCAGTCATATCTTTCTATTCGCAGTAGCGCTGGCAGTCGCCGCAGTCCCTGAAGGCTTGCCCGCTGTGCTGACCCTGACGCTGGCTTTGGGCGTTGAGCGAATGGCAAGGCGAAAAGCCGTCGTTCGACGATTGAGCGCAGTCGAGTCTTTAGGTTCGGTTACGGTGATTGCCACAGACAAGACAGGCACGCTGACCGAAAACCGCATGTTCGTGAAAGACCTGGACAGTCCTGATCCGCAACGAGCCTTACACGCCATGACGCTGGCCAATGATGCGGAAGAAAAAGCTGGCGCGGGCGATCCGCTGGAACTTGCGCTGCTGGAATATGCGCAGAAACGCGGCGTTGAATTGGACCAGTTACGGCAAAATCATTCGCGCCACAGCGACCGCCCTTTCGACAGTTCGTCGAAGTTCATGCGTGTGACAGTTCACGATGGAGACGAAAAACGGAGTTATCTGAAAGGCGCGCCCGAAGAGATTTTGCGCCGCAGTCTTTTGACCGATACCGAACGCAGCGTATGGGAAGAAAAAGCGGAAGCCTATGCGCGCGAAGGGTGCCGGTTGCTGGCGCTGGGCCATCGCATAGGAGAAGGCGAGCACGAAATCGAGTTTCTGGGTTTGGTGTTGCTATGGGATCCGCCGCGCGCGGAAGTTCCGGACGCGATTCGCCGCGCGCAGGAAGCCGGCATCCGCGTGTTGATGATTACGGGTGATCATCCGGCCACAGCGCTGGCCGTGGCAAACGAAGTCGGCATTGCGTCGGGTCGCGTTCTCACAGGAATTGAACTGGAAACGATGACGCAGGAAGCATTGCGCGAAGCGGTTCATGACATCAATGTCTTTGCCCGCGTTGCGCCCGAACATAAATTGCGGCTGGTGGAAGCGCTCAAAGAAAATGGCGAAATCGTGGCGATGACCGGCGATGGCGTCAACGATGCGCCTGCGCTGAAACGTTCGGACGTCGGCATCGCAATGGGAGAACGCGGCAGCGATGTGGCGCGCGAAGTCGCCGACCTGGTGTTGATGGACGATAACTTCGCCACCATCGTCGCGGCCATCGAAGAAGGGCGCAACATTTACGAAAACATCCAAAAGTTCATCCGGTTCCTGTTTGCGACCAATCTGGCTGAAACTTCCATTGTGGTCGCAGGAGCATTTGCCGCCGCGTTGATGGGGTTGCGCGACGAAACGGGTGCGATTCTGCTGCCATTGACGGCGGTGCAATTGTTGTGGGTCAACATTCTTACGGACGGCGCGCCAGCATTGGCGTTGGGATTGGATCGCGATTCCACTGTCATGCGCCAGCGGCCACGCGATCCGAAATCGCCTTTGCTGGATCCGGGCTCGCTTCGGTTTATTCTGTTCGCAGGCTGTGTGCTGGCGGCAATCGGCGGCGCGATGCTGTTGATCATGCCGCAAATAGGTTTCACGTTGGCGCAAACGCGCACAGCCGTATTTCTTCATATCAGTCTTGGGCAATTGTTTTATGCCTATCCGGCGCGGCGCAATGTTGTCAGCGGAATGCCGCCACGATTCAATGGCATCTTGCATCTGGCCGTCGTTTTAGGCGTTAGCTTGCAATTACTGACAGTGACTGTGCCTTGGCTGCGTCCGCTGCTGGGCCTGGAACCGCTGACGCTTAACTTACTGGTCTTGGTGATGACTTCCGTGCTACTGGCGTGGGGTGTGGCCGAAGCGTATGCCCGTCTGGCGACAAAAACTTCGGCAATCAAATCGCCTCAATAAAGACGCGGAAACCGTTCACCAAGTTAGATGTAGAAGCGAAACTCCCTGACGTGGCAGGCTGAATTTCAATGTGACGCTGCCGCCTTCTGTTCGCAGACGCTTCGGCGGTTCGAACTGTTGTAATTGCCCGGAGCGTTCCAGTTGCTTGTATTGCGCCGAAGTGGGCTGTTGCGGCGACCCCATGCGCTTCCAGACTTCATACGAATTGCTGTGACTGGCATCAATTCGATAATGCTGCAAACGAGGCTGTCCGGTCGGCAATCCATTGATCACCAATTCAATTTCGCTGGCCGGTGCGGCTAGATCGTCATCGTGATAATTCCACACCATGACGGAAACTTCGCGCGCCTGGCGGCTGGCAAGCGCATTCACTTCGGGATTTTCGCGAACGCTACGGTCACGAATGGTTTCCAGTTTTAGCGCGCCGCTGCTTTCTACCGCCAGCCGTTCGCTGCCCGTTTTGCCCGTCATCAAGCCAAGCATCCTGAACACGTTCAGCACGGGTTTGTCTATTCCATTGGTCGCCAAATCGCGGAACCCGTCGAAATACGGCTGGTCTTCAAACTCAAAGGCCCAGGTCACCGAACCCAGCAAATTGACGCCGTGCAGGTCGGCCAGTTCGTACGTGCGCGCAAGCTGCGCGGCGGTGTAACTGGAATACATCGTGCCGTTGCGATAACCGTTTTGCGGGTACACGCGCGAAGAACAGGCGGCACAACCTTCCGGGTCGGATTCGCCAATGACAATCGGCGTGTTCTTGAACTCAGGAAACGAAGCAACGATTTCGAATCCATTCGAGATGGCTTTGAGCTGATTGCTGATGCCCATTTGCACATGACTGTTTGCCGGTGGCGGTTGCCCTTGAGCCGTGACTGGCTTGCCATCCGGGCCGATCACACGCGGCGATCCTTTGGCATGAAAGCCAATGTAATCCAGCGGCGTGCCGATTTTGCCATTCGCCGCGTTCTTGCCGCGTGCGCAATGTTCTAGAAAGTCGCGCAGGAATTTTTGTGTGCGCGCGCCCAGCGGACCGGTCACGTGCGGACCGCCAATGCGTGCAGTCGGCAACGCGCGCTTCACAGCGTCGGCGGTGTAATCGTATAGCTTGAAATACTCTTCGGGCGTGCTTTGCCAGTAGCCGATGTCCGGTTCATTCCACAATTCCCACCACCAGCTTTCAACTTCAGCGCGGCCATATTTTGCGACGCAATGTCGCACCCACTGAAAAACCAGTTCCGACCATTTGGCGTAATCACGCGGCGGATGTGCCCAGCCTGTGTAAATCGAATTGTAGGTTTTGCCGATGTCCCAATCGTGACGATAGGGTTGCGGCTTGACGGAAAGCGCTTCCGGCATAAAGCCGATTTCAACCAGCGGCTTCATTTTGCGTTCGAGCAAGGTATCAAAGATGCGATCCACAATTGTCCAATCGTATTTCGGCTGTCCATTCGCATCTTCGGTAAAAGCGTTGGTCGAACCCCATTTCAGCGCCGCTTTGCCGTCGCCCGTCGTCAGCAGATTATGCGTGCGAACGAAAACCGGTGTTGGGCTGAGCGCGGAAAGTTCCGACAGCAATTTCTTGCCGTCTTTCATGTAAGTGTAATTCGGCTCGTCGTAGCCGAACCAAGCCCACATAGGTTTCAGCGGACCTTTCCGCTGATTGGCGTCCACGCGAATCGTAACGCGCTCCACAGCCAACTGCCCGAAAGACGACCCGCTGAGTAAAACCACACAAAGAAAAATGCTGATGGCTCGCATGCAGATCAACTCCGCGTTTGTTTGTAGTGAATGTCAGATTGGGCGCGTAATTCGGCGGCTTTTTCTTCCGGCGCTGTGTCGCTCAGGAAATTGCCGCCGCCGATTTCCGGGCCAGCCAGATACTTCAGCAAGTTGGGTCGCCGCAGCGGCGGATGAAATTCGATGTGGAAATGAAACCCGCGATGATCTCCGCCGTCGGTCGGTGCCTGATGCAATGGCATGACGTAAGGAAAAGGCATTTGCCATAAGTTGTCGAACTTCACCAGCAAACTTTTCAGCGCCTCAGACAAATCGCGCGTTTCCTGTTCGCTAAGCGTCGCCAGACTGGCGTGCGTGGCTTTGGGCGCAACGAAGGCTTCATATGCGTAACGGGCGAAATACGGCAAAAAAGCAATTGCTGTTTCGTTTTCAAAAATAATGCGACGGCCATCTTCGCGTTCGGCTTTCAGAATATCTTGAAACAACACCCGCCCGGTTTCGGCCAGATGACGCTGAGAAACACGCGCTTCGGTTTCGATGGTTTTGAAAACAAAGTTGGTCGCGTAAATCTGGCAATGCGGATGCGGGTTGGAAACGCCGACGACTTCGCCTTTGTTTTCAAAAAACAGCAGGTGATTGATGTC
>CAYLJQ010000328.1:0-7705 GCA_964383955.1 uncultured Heliomicrobium sp.
GGGATCAAGAAATTCATTGATAAGTGAGCGTATAAAGAACCCTTGATTGCTTGGAAAAAGCGTTGAGCAATTGTTTTCCAGAAGAGGTTAGATTCCCTTCTGAGCCGACAATGCTAATTTCTTCAATCGGAAAAAAGCTTACATCGCTTGAGTCATCGGGACCTGTGTAATGATGCATAGTTGTAATGAAAAGCGATTCTTGCGGCAATAGGGTGGCAGTTATTGTGCGACTTATTTGATCAATTTTGTACCTGTCAGCCGCAAGGTCATGCCATTGGTTTTTTCCATTGGCATTCAGCTCGGAAGCCATCTGAATTGCCGGAATCGTCTGAATCTTTTGTGGCCCACTGGGGGGTGATTTTACTTTATAGCTCACTTCAACTGGCGATCCAGACGAATTGATAACAACAAAATCTGTCAAGTAAGAGCAGGCCGCAGACATCAGCGAAATTAGTAGGATCAAAATCAACAATGCACTTCTCATTTTTATCCTTACTGTTCCTGATAAGGCGGTGAGTAAAGAACTTGCAGGCTAGGTCATTCTTATTTCGCTACCACCGTCTAACATTGGCTTTGTGTAGCCAACGTTGTAAACCTCGATGCCGAAACTTTTAGCAATTAGCCTTGCTGATTTACGCGTAGGTAAAGCTCGTTGTGGTAATCATCCAAGCCGAGTGTTACCAATTGCAGCCATCCTTGTCGCCCAAGTAAGTTACGCCGAATGTCGTAGCTTACAGAAAAATAAACGAAAGATTGAAGGCGTAGCCCCAGAGTTTCAAGCTCTACTTCGTGAGCGTAGGCGACGACTTTGCCGGTTAAGGTTGAAAACACTTCGCGGTAACCGCTTTCGACATCAATGTCCAAGGAGTCGGCGAAACTGCGCCCGAACAGGCAGACTTGTGAACCTGTATCAATTTTGGCGTCGCAGATCGTCTCTAAACCACCATAGCGCAAAACGGTTTCAACCGTGATGCCTGTAGTGAGGGATTCGTAGTGGCTTTTCTTCTGATATTCGATCAGGAACGCCATCACCACAATCCTCCGCCAAGTGAGCGCGGTTGCTGGCTGTCTTCAACGTAAAGAAGCAACGCGCCGACAATTCCACGCTCACGCGCCAGGGACGCGACTTCTTTAGCGTTCGATCCGGCAGCAATTAGTGTGTCGCCATCCAACATCACGTATTGTCCGGCGTATTCGTCGCGATGTTGTTCCAACCATGCGTATTCGCGTGAACGGTCACGAATTGGCAAGTCCGTTGCCAGGATTTTGGCAGGGAAGGAAGGTGAATGAGGCGCAGTTATTTGGTTGAGATTTTCTTCCAGCACCACGCAAACAAATTCGTCTTTGCCGATGCCGCGCTGTTTGGCGGCAGCTTCCAGACGTTGTTCCAATTCACTTGGCAAATTAATCGTTAAGGTCATAACTTACCTCCGCACCGGAGTTTAGCATGGCTTTCCGTTGATTCGGCGGCTGTGCTATCTGGCCAGCGCTGCCTGTAACATCGCCTTTGTATAACCCACATTGTAAATCTCGCCGCCAAAGCCGCCGCCTCCGACTTTGGCGTATTGGCCGACGATGCTGCCTTCGCGTTCGCGGTCATAATCAATCGCGCGCGGATGTTCGGGATATAGTCCGCGCGTGTATTTCAGCTTCACCAGTTCCTGCATCACGGCGAACATATTCACCTGGCCTTCATCAATGAAAACTTCGGTGTAATCGACATAGGGTTTGCGGACGATGACGTTGCGGTAATGGACGTGGTTGATGCAATCGCGCTCGCCGAAGTATTTCGCCACAGTGACTGGGTCTTCGCCGAGTTCGCGCGTCACGCCGCAATCAAAAGTGATGCCGTTCGCTGGGCTTTTGACGATATCCACCAGCTTTTTCCAACCGGCCAGTGTAGACATGATTTGCTGCGAGCCTCGGCTGATTGGCGCAGGCGGATCGTTCGGATGCTGCGCCAGACGCACGCCCGCTTTTTCGGCTTCAGGGACGACAGCTTTCAAAAAGTAGGTGATGTTCCTCCACATCTGATCCAGCGTCCAGGCTCCGATGTCGGGCAGCGGCGGCAAGTCTTTGATGCGGTCGTAGCTGAACGCCGTCATTCCGGCTCCGGCGCGGCCAAGCTCTTCGTAATAGCCTTCGACAATGCGGTGCGCATAAAAGTTATATTCGATGACTGGCAGACCGGCTTTGCCTGCGGCGCGGATGGACTCTATGACTTTCTGGATTTCTTCGTCGCGGCCTGGCTTGCCGTAAATCGTTTTCGGGAAACCGCCGATCATCATATTGATAATCGTCAAGCCGCCCGCTTTGAAGCGATCCATCCGCTCACGCAAATCGGACTCTGTCCAGGGAATCGGTGGTCCGCCCATCAGCACGTAATCCACGCCGATCTGTTTGACGCGCCGCATTCCTGCAGCATCAATGTCGCCCCGAAGCCCCAGACAGATTTTCGGCGCGCCGGTTTCAACAGGTGGCCACGACTTCGTTTGGGCCGAAGTTCTGGCGGGGCCGATGAAGGCCGAAGCGCCAACGGCCCCAGCGGACTGAATGATTTTTCTGCGCGTGGTTTTCATAGCTGGTTCCTTATTGGTTGATGGGAACGACTTTGATCGTGCTACAGCTTGAACTCAAACATAACCGCATCTTCGGGCGCTTCGACACCGCCGCTACTGGCATACAACCGCATTGCCGCCGTGTTGGTGCGGTTCGTCAGCACCCAGGCGACGGAACATCCCAGGCGGCGGCCTTCGTCCAAGACGGCTTCCATCAGCTTGCGCGCCAACCCTTGCCCCTGATGCGAAGGGGCGACGCCGACTTCGTTGATCCACAGTTCAGGCTTCGTTTTGTCCGGGTGAATGTAATGCACGGCGCTGACGAAACCGACGACCGATCCATCGGCGATGGCGACAGCCAGATGATGGCGCGCGTCTGCCAGGAATTCCGCCACAGTCGCCAAATCAATTGGGTCGTCAAAAACATCATCCGCCACGGACAGCAGTACATCGCAATCCGTGGCGTTCAACAGCTTTATTTCAACCGGATTGGACATAAGAAATCAGCGGCTAAAAACTTCCAGGTTCAGCGTGTTCGCGCCGGGTTTGATTTCGATGATGTAATCGGTTTTGTCTTTCGGGCGTTGGCGGTTGAACACACCTTGTTTTTCGATGCTGGGCGAAAGGTCTCGCTTGCGAATGTATTCGCCCCATTCTTTGCGGTCTTCGTCGGTCAAGGTGCGGTCGCGTTGTTTGGCCATCATTTTGATCATCAGCGGATCGCGCGAATTGCTCAGCCAGCGCGTGGCGTCCTGCCGGACTTCGACACGGTATTTTCCCGCAACCAGCCCTTGCGATTCGTTCAGCGAAAACGAACCCAGCGGGTCAGTGTGCGCGTTGGTGATATAAATTGTTGCGGATGGCGCGTTGGGCTGATCCACCGGCGTCAAAATCACCATTCCCCGAACCAGCGGCGTGCCGTCCAACTTGACGACGCCCGCCACTGTTTGACGCGGTTTGGCCGTCAGCCAACCGCCAGTGGTCAGCCACTTGTGCATCAAGTGTGGCCATTCGCCCAGCACCGGATCGCCCAGCGCAAACCCTACGCCGTGAACGCCGTTGACGAAAAAGTGCGCTTCGGCAGGGACTTTCGCTTTTAGCAAACTGGAATACAGATCAACCATTCCGCGCATCTGCCCGGCGTCTTCAGCGGTGCAATACATAAACGTCGGCGGAACGTTCGCTCCGGCAACCGCAGACGGCATTTGCATCGAACCATAAGACAAAATCAGAAAGTCCGGGCGGCTGGAAGCTTTGTCAAGCGGATCGCCTGATGCAGCGTTGGCAGCCAGCGGGTTAAAAGACAAATCCGCCGCCAGTTGCGCTCCGGCGGAAAAACCCACAGCTCCGACACGCTTCGTATCTACGCGGTATTCGGCGGCATTCGCGCGAATGAATTGCATGCCTCGCTGTGCGTCACGCAACCAATGCTCGCGGCTATACAGCGGGCGAATGCGGTAGCGCAAAATGAAGGCCGCAATGCCGCGTTCTTTCAACCATTGTGCCACCAGCACGCCTTCGTGGTCTGTCGCCCGCACGGTGAAGCCGCCACCAGGAATCACCAGGATGGCCGCGCCGGTCGCTTTGGCGGCGTCAGGAATGATTGGGATGATCGCGGGTTTGTCTTCGTCGGTTGTGCCCGTCGCGCCGGGCGCGCCGTTGGGCCAAAGCTCTATGACGCGGAAGTTGGGTTTGTCGGCGAAAGCCTGTGATGCGGCAAGCACGAGCAGGAAAACCGTCGTCAGCAGGGATGCCACAGAAACGAATTTGCGGGAAATGTTTTTCATGTTGTTCTTCCGAAAGATATGCGCAAACCGGAATCTCTTTTGGTCGCGCTACAGCAGCAGAGTCATAAACACGCTGTTTGGGTCTTCTTTGTAGCCGGAAAACGGGCCACAAGGCACAAAGCCGTATTTTCGATACAACTGGCGAGCAGGCTCAAAAAATGCCATCGAGCCTGTTTCCAGGCTTAACCGTGAGTAGCTGCGTTTTCGCGCCTCTTCGATAATGTGGCGCAACATCAAACTCGCAATGCCTCGATTGCGAAATTCCGGCGCGGTGCGCATGGATTTGATTTCGCCGTGACTTGAGTCCAACTCTTTAATTGCTCCACAACCCGCCAGCGCAGTTCCTTCCCAGACAGTCCAAAACGTGATTTCAGGAACTCGCAAACGGTCCAGGTCCAACGCGTGAACGCTTTCCGGCGGAGACGCGCGCCGCATGTCCTGAAGGTGTTGTTCCAACAAGTGGGCGATTTCTGGGCCGCGCAGGTCGTCAATTTTGATTTCCATCTCAAGTATCAACAGCATCCAATCCAGCCAACAAAGCCGGTTTACTCTTTCATGCGTTTAGCAACGAACTGTTCGGTTGCAAACTCGCCGACCTGACGGGTAAAGCTGATTTCGTCGCCGTTGATTTTGCCTTTGTATTCGATGCGAATGTCGTTGCCATCAAAACTGAGCTTTTCGACAAAGGAAATGTCGTTGCCGCTTACCTTTCCTTCCAGCAAGTCTACTTCGCCTTTTTGCTCCATTCGCTCGAATGAAGCCTTGCCCGTCAATTTCTCGCCCTCTGCCTTGAAGGTGAAGGTGTATTTTTGCACGCCGATTTGTGTGTCAAATTCAGTCTTCCATTTTCCGTCCACGCCAGCGGCGGAAACTGCCAGTCCGTAAGCGAAAACGAAGCAGACAAACATCAGGGGTTTGCGTAAAGCATTCATCGTCGTTCCTCCAAAAATGGGTTTGTTATTGCTCAATCAGCCTGTAGCTGACAAAAGCCAATTGTTTGCTGTCTGGCGACCACGAAGGCACGTTGATCGTTCCTTGGCCGCCGAAGAGTTTGGCCAGCACTTGAATCTCGCCGCCGCCGACAGGCATCAAGCGTAATGTGACATCTTTATTTGCCGGGTGGCCTTCCACATTCGGTTCGAACGTCAGAAATACCAGCCACTTTCCATCCGGCGAAGGATGCGCGAACCAGTTGTTGTATCCGTCTTTGGTAATCTGCGTCTGTTCGCTGCCGTCGGGCTTCATCCGCCAGATTTGCATCAACCCGGTGCGAACGGAATTGAAGTAAATGTGCTGGCCATCAGGGGAATACTCCGGCCCGTCGTCCAAACCATTTGCCGTGGTCAAGCGTTTCTCTTCGCCGCCTTCAAACGGGATTGAGTACACATCAAAATTGCCGTTGCGATCTGCGCAATACACCAGCGTTTTGCCGTCCGGCGACCAGCCGTGCCAGTACGACGGCGCAAGCTGCGTGATGCGGCGCGGCGTTCCGCCCGTAATCGGAACGACGTAAATCAGCGAGCGGCGCTGTTCCTGCGACTGGTCGCTGATGGCCAGCCAGTTTCCATCAAACGAAATTCCATGATCGTTATTGTTGCGCGTCGCGAATCCCGTATCCAACGCTTCCGGCTCTCCGCCCGTCACTGGCAATTTCATGATTCTTCCGGCTTGATTCAACAGGAAGTATTTGCCGTCGTGCGACCAGTTCGGCGCTTCAAAATGTGTGCGCTTGGTGTAAACGACCTTGCGGTCTTTTGAGGAGATGGCGATGGTTTCCAGCGTGCTCTCCAAAATCGGCGCGGGCCGCTGTTTAATTTCGACGTTGGAAAAGACGGCTTTTTCCAGCGCGTTGTTATCGTGGGCGCACACGCCAAGGCCGACATAGAACGTTCCGGTCAGATTGATGGGGAATGAACCGCCCGCCGATTGCAGCGCTTCGCCTTCTTTCGCGATAGACATCCACACGTAATCACCGCGCTTTTCAATTTGCAACCGGCGCGGGCCTTTGACGTTCGCTTGAATTTCGCGCGTCGGTCCGCCTTTTGTTTCGCGGTATTGCAGCGAAGTCAGTCCGTCGCCGTGCAGCGCCGCGTCGGCATAAGCCGAATCTGCGTCCAGATTTTGCCGAATGACCAGCACGGCTTTGCGATGCGCATTGCCGCCCGTGCCGAGAATTTGCGCGTCCGCCGCGATGGAAAAGTCGCCGTTAATCCGCCGCCAGACGTAATGAAAAGCATCCGCCGTTGCCCACATGTTTTCGCCGCCGCCAGCGACTGTGTAAGTTTTCTTGACGTCGTCGTACACAACCGAACCGGGCATTTTGACCGAGCCGATGTCGCGGGCGTCTTCAAACAAACCATATTTATAAACTGGCTGATTGCCTTGCGAAGAAACGATCCCGGTCAGCAATAGGCCACAGCACAACATCGGCAGCAAAGTTCTGGTGATAAGTTTCATCGTGATGGTTTTCCTTTTATTGTTTCTTCAGCAAGCCTAAATCGGCCATCCATTCCTGAAATCGGATGTGCCACGTGCCAAACGGAATTCCGCCGCGCGGTTTGATGCCGCCAGCATGTCCGCCGTGGCCGTAAATGTGAAGCTCGACGGGCACCTCCGCTTTGAACAGGGAATTATAGAATTCGACCGTTTGCCGTGCGTGAAAGGCGTCGTCCAATCCGGCGCTGGTCAAAAACGCCGGAGCCGCGTCTTTGGGCGCGGTAATGTCCATCGGCGCCCAACCGGCGTACACCAATCCAACAAAATCCGGGCGGCAGCTTTGTTGTTCAATCGGATCGGTCGCGTCCGCTTTGCCGCGGTCAAACCGAATATCCGCTAGCGCTGCCAATGCGCCGCCAGCAGAAAAACCAAGCAGACCAACGCGCGTTGGATTGATGTTCCATTCTTTGGCGCGTTGCCGGACGATGCGGATGGCGCGTTGCGTGTCTTGTAAAGCTTCTCCCTCCACGGTGTATTTGTAATTCGGCGTCTGCGCCAAACGGTATTTCAAGACAAAGACCGAAACGCCCAGGCCATGCAGCCAATCAATCAAATCGTAGCTTTCCGTGCCGGTGTTCAATTCGCGATGGCCTCCGCCCGCAGCAACAATCAGAGCCGTTCCGTTGGCTTTGTCTTTTGGGGCAGGAAAGACCTCAAGCGACGGGTTGTGGATGTTTTTGAATTGCCGCACGAACTGGCCCGGTTTGGGATCTGACGGATTGGTAATTTCCTTTTCGTTTACGCCCTGCAGCGTCGGATGACCGGCAGGCCACAGGTAAATTACCTGCGGGGTCAGTTCGTTGGCAGTCGCCAGAGAAGGGAGCCAGAAGAGCGCTAGCAGGGACAGTAATTGCCTGTGATGCA
>CAYLJQ010000329.1:0-7697 GCA_964383955.1 uncultured Heliomicrobium sp.
CTATTGCGTCGGGCGCGCCAGGAAAAGGGGCAAAATTTGAGTCTGGCGGTGGCACTTTGGAATAGACCCAAATCACTTCATCCACATCCACCACATTTCTATTTCCCTGCTCATCTATTTCCACATTGATGAAAAGCTTCACTGTATCGGGAAAGGCGACAATCTGCGCCTCGTTTGGGTTTTCCGGCTTCGGAGTCAAAAAGATGGTTACTGTATGGAAAATCATGCGTCATCCTCAAAATAGAACCTGATAGCGTTCTTCAGCCGTGTTTGCTCACGTCCGAATTCAAAGCTAAAAGGTGCGTTAACGTTAGCGGTTAGCTGATTGACACTTGGCGACGATTGACGTGTAACGCGCATCCAGCCGAAGAGGCTGCAATTCGGGATCACGATTTAATCGCGCAATGCCGTAACCGCCACAAGCCAATTTCTCAAACCAATTTAGGGATTGGTTTATATCCCCTGCCAGCAAATAAACAATTGTCGCACTGTAAGCGATGTCCAGAGATTCAGTATCTGCCTTCAATGCCGGTTTCAGGTAGAACATGGTTTCCCCCATGTTGCCCCGCTTCGCCAACCATTCGGCCAAATTGGCGTAGCTTTCTGCTTCTCCCCGGATTCCCGCAGCGACTTTCTGCCGGCTCAACTTGATCGCTTCATCATACATTTCCGATGCCTGCCGGTTGTATTCATCAACCGCATTGGGCAAGGTTTGCATGCGTGCCAGTTGGCGATAGGTATCACCTAAATTGGCAAACACACGAGGGTCCTTCCGGCCCGCTTCTTTGGCAATCCCAAGAGCCTGCTGAAAATAGGTCGAAGCCAGTTCGTATTGCTGCTGTTCAAAATACACTGCGCCCAAATTACTGCGGGATTCAAAACTATCCTGGGTTTGATCTTTGTTGATGGCAATCAGGTAATTATCAATGGCTTTGGGCAATTGCTCGGTTTGCTGGTAGGCAGAAGCAAGATTGATATACCCTATTGGACTTTCCGGCAGCAGTCGGATGACTTCTTGCCAATTCTTGGTGGCCTTGTCGAAATCGCCCTGCTCCGCATACAAATACCCCAGCTCGTTATACCCATCCCAGTATTTTGGCCACCATTCAATCATTTGGGCATAAATCTTTTCAGCTTTTGGAAAATTCCTCGCCAATCTGTGAGCCTGCGCAATCCCGTTCAAGGCTTCCCAATCTCTGGGCGCGCGCGCAAGAGCAGCGTCGAAATCTTTGAGCGCTTCTTCAGAATTGCCTATTTCCAAATAGACCATGCCACGCGTGATTTGATATGTATCCGGTTGGTCTGGCGAGAGATTTACAGCTTGCGTAGCGGCTTGCAGTGCTTTTTCCACCCATTCCGGAGACTGGGTAAAAATGTATTTGTTCAGATAAGCGCGTGTCAGAGCAGACTGCAATCTAGCTGACTCGCCTTCAGATTGAATCAGCCGGGTCAGCAGCTCAATCGGTTTTTCGACAGATTCGCGATTCAAATCCTTCTGCAATTCACCGAGAGCAATCAAATATTGCTCCGTGGATTGTGGCTGAGTAAGTTGAAGCTGTTGGCTGTAGGTTATCGCACGGGCCGATTTAGCCAGGTTCAGCTTCCCTGCTACGCGCTCTGCAATCTGATTTTGTAACGTCGCAAGCTGATAACTGAAACCGCTGATTTCGTCTTCGGCCAAGGTGTACAAAAACGAATTTTGCACCCGATACTTGATCTTCAATTGCGCGCCGGTTTGCAGCACTTCGCCGCTGACAATCAGGTTTGCCCCAAGCTTACGCGAGATGTTTTGCAAATCCAGATCCAGTAGATTCGTTGGCCCTGCACTATTGACCGGCACAGCCTGCCAAGCATCAGAAACGCGCAAAAGGTTCCGACGCAAATCATCTGCAAACCCAATTCCTGCCTGATCGTTCCCAAAGCCGTTGAAAGGCAGCACAACGATTTGCTTCTCTGCCGGAATGGCGCTGCGAATCCACCAGGAACGCAGCCAGACCCCTGAAGCGAAGGCGGCGATGAGCAGAATTGTCATTACACCAACCAGCATCACCTGATGTTTTGTTTGCTGCGGCCAAAAACGACTGGGATTCAGTGTCTGATTGATTGTTTGCTGAATTTCTTCAGCCGATGTTTGCCGACGCGCACGATCTTTGATGAAGCATTGGTAAAACAGACTTTTGATGGGTTTCGGCGTGTTGGCGGGCAGCGTGCGCCAATCAATTCCCTGCCGTGGGTCGCGAATCAGATTGAGCGTGTCGTAGGTATCAACGCCTTTGAAAGGCAATCTGCCAGACAAGGTTTGGTACATCACCGAAGCCAATGACCAGATGTCTGTCGCGGCATCCAGCATTTCGCCGCGCGTCTGTTCGGGGCTCATGTACACGACCGTGCCGATGACTTCGCCTTTGATCGTTTCACCGAAATCTCGCGTCAGTTGTTCGTCCGGAGCAATCGTTTTCAGGTCTACCGTCGCCAGATCAGACGTAATTCGCCGCGCAATGCCAAAGTCCAGAATTTTGACTTGGCCCTCAGGCGTGATTTTGATGTTGGCCGGTTTCAGGTCGCGATGAATGATTTTTTTGGAATGCGCGTGGGCCAGTCCGGCGGCCAGTTGCTTGAAGATCGGCAAGGCTTCGGCGATTGGCAAAGGGCCATTTGCCAGTTTCTCTTCCAGCGTTTGTCCGGGAATGTATTCAAACACCAGAAAAGGACGGTCTTCGAATTGGCCTTTGTGATGAAATGCAGCGATGTTTTCGTGTGTCAGTTCGTGGGTCAGCCGCCCTTCTCGATTGAACCGCGCCTGCCATTCAGGGTCTTTGGCATAAGTTGCGGTCAAGAACTTCATGGCGACGTCAACATCCAGGTCGTCGTCATGAGCCAAATAAACTTCGCCCATTCCGCCTTTGCCAAGCAAGGCCTGGATTCGGTAATGGCCGATCTGACGTCCAATCATCGCTTGACGGTATTGGCCGGATTGATTGATTTGTTCGGCGATTTCCTTAAAGGCGTCTTCGACGGCGGGAGTTTCCAGAAAATCTCCGTCATCGTCGTGATGACGAAGCATGGTTTCGACTTTGCGGCGCAATTTTTCGTCGCCTGCGCAGGCTTCATCCAAATACACCGCGCGGCGGGCGGGCGGCATATCACAGGCAGTTTGGAAGATGTCTTCAAGCGTAAGTCGGACGTACGCTTTCGTTGACGGATTCATGGCTGTTGTCTCCGTTCAGCTCACTGTGCAACCAGGCTTTGGCAAAACGCCAATCGCGCATGACGGTGTCGGCTGAAACTTTCAAAACTTCGGCGATTTCTTCGTTGGTCAGGCCGCCAAAAAACCGCAACTCCACAATTCGGCTTTTGCGCTCGTCCATTTCGGCCAACCTGTTCAGCGCGTCGTTCAACGCCAGATAATCCACGTTGGGAGCTTCGGGAATTTCAATGACATCGTCCAGGGAAATCTGCTTCATCCCTCCGCCGTGCATGACCGCCTGTTTTGACCGTGCCCTATCCACCAGAATCCGGCGCATGATGTTGGCGGAAACGGCGAAAAAATGCGCGCGATCCTGCCAATTCAGGTTTTTGACGTCGGCCATTTTGACGTAGGCTTCGTTGACCAGCGCGGTAGTTTGTAATGTTTGTCCGGGATTTTCACGGCTCATGTAGCGGTGAGCCATGCGATGAAGTTCGGCGTAGACGATTTTGTACAATTCACCTTCTGCGCCGTCTTCGCCTTTCATCCAAGCGCGCAGCAATTGAGTTACTTCATGAGATTGAACTGGTTTCATAATTTCCTTTTGGCTGATTCCCGCGAACTGGCGCGATTATAGTCCGGCAAAAAAGAAAGTCGAGACTAAATTTGCCCAACCTTGGAATCATGTCTGACTAACAGGGGTTGTCAGCCTTCAGAAGGTGAAATGAAACTTTTGGCTGGATGTTTCACACAAAATCTTGCGGCTTTACAGCAGCTACTGCCAAACGAGAAAAAAGCCACAGACCAAGAGCCTGCGGCTTATTCTTTTGTCTTGATTGTGAACGGCGGTTTTACTTTTTACGCTCCAAATTGATGGTTAGCGCGGTGTTCTGGCCATTTTCCCGCCAAGTCCAGACCATTGTGACGCGATCTTTGTCCTGAAACGTAACGGTCAGATGATTAATGTGGCCATCAGTCTGTTTTTTCAGATTGGTGGCGTCCGCAAATTTAAAGTCCAAAGTTTTGACTTCGCCAGACGGAACTTCGGCTCTCATTCTGGGCTGATTCCCTGCCGAACAATAATGCGTCATCACCAAACTATCGCCGTCGCGATGGTAAACGCTGATCATTTCCGGCTCATCTTTGGGCTTCAGTGTTTCGATGATCGTCGAACCGCCGGAAGCCAGCCGGTAACTGACCGTTCGTTCCGAACCGTCGGAAGCTTTGCCCTGCCATTCGCCAACCATTGCTTTCAGCTTGTCGAAAGCCGGAGCCGCTTTGCTTTGCGCCTGCGCGGATGTGGCAAGCAAAACGATCAAGGATAAAAGAATCGGGAAAATTCGTTTCATGGTTTTACTCCTTAAAAAAAGGCGAGGCAATTGGGCCACTTGCCTGAAGAATGTGCATAAATCAGCCTGCTGAAAGAAACCACAAAAGGCACATGAGGCACAAAAGAATTTTGAGCGTTAATTTGCCGCAAGACCTTTTTGTGTTTTTTGTGCCATTTGTGGTTAATCCCCGTCTTGGAATTATGCACATGCTTCAATTACCTCGCACGTCTTATCTCAACGTGGAATGATCCACGGCATCAGATACGCGTAAGCCATCACGATCAAACCGACTAGCGAAGCCAGCACAACGCTATGCCAAAAAACGGCTTTGAAAATTGCGGCTTCGTTTCCGGTCTGTTGCGTAGCCGCACCGGAGACAACGATGGATTGCGCGTCAATCATTTTGCCCATCACGCCGCCTGCGGAGTTTGCCGCGCCCATCAAAATCGGGCTCAGATTCAATTGCTCAGCGGTGACTTTTTGCAGGTTGCCGAACAGCGCATTCGACCCCGCGTCGGTTCCGGTTAAAGCCACTCCCAACCAGCCGAGCATTGTGCCGAAGAAGGGGAACAGTACCCCTGTGCCGGTCAGACTCAATCCCAACACGGTGTCCATTCCTCCGTAGCGCGTGACATACGCCAGCCCCACCATAAAGCTGATGGCCAACAGTGACGGAATCATTTCGACCAATGTCTTTCCAAAAATCCGTACCGCGCGCGCAAGCGACAATCCCAAAAACACTGCCGAAATCAGCGCGCCGATGAACACTGCCGTTCCCGGCGCAGCGATGACGTTCAAATCTATGATTGCCGATTCAGGCGATGGAGTCGGCGAAACCGGCGGAACTTTCAGCACGGCGTTGTGCAGCACAGGCATGGGGATTTTCAGCCAATTGAAGATGAAGAATTTATTGATCTTCGGATAGGTGGCAATGAAGATCAGCACCGAAGAAAGAATGAATGGCGACCAGGCTTTCAGAACTGCGGATGCTGAATGTCGCGTAATCTGCGATGAATGCTCCACGCCATCCAGCCTGAGTTCTTTCGCAGGCCGCCAGAATTTCAAAAACGCGACCATCACCAGCAGCGAAAACACCGCCGAGACTACATCCACCAAGCCAGCATCCTGGTAATTCGACCAGTAAAACTGCATCGCGGCGAACGACAATCCGCTGACCAGCAGCGCGGGCCAAACTTCAAAGGTTTCCTTCCAGCCAACCATGCTTCGCACCAGCCACAGTGGCAGGATGAATGACACCGGCGGCAGAATTCGCCCGGCCATTGCGCTGAACTGCATTGCCGGAAGCCCGGTCACTTCGGCCAACACGCGAATCGGATTGCCGACGCCTCCCCACGCCACAGGCGCAGTGTTGGCAATCAAACACAAAGTCGCCGCCTGGAACGGAGGAAATCCCAGACCGATCAAAAATGATCCGGCAATGGCTACGGGAGCTCCGCCGCCGCCTGTTCCTTCCAGAAATGCGCCGAAGCAAAACGCGATCAATACCAGTTGCAACCGTTTGTCCGATGAAAGCCCGGCAATAGATTGCTTCATAACCTCGAACTGCCCGGTTTCGCATGCGATGTTGTACAAAAAGATCGAAGCAACAATCACCCACGCGATGCGGATCATGCCGAAAATAAATCCGTGGCCGGCGGCAGCGGCAACCAACAATGCAGGCATTTTGAACACCAGAATTGCTAGTAAAACCGCCATCAACATTCCGGCCAACGCCGAAACCCAGACGCGCGCTTTCAACACCACCAACACGAAAAACAGCGTCAGCACCGGCAAAGCAGCCACGGCAGTAGAAAGCGGCCACGAATTGAACGGGTCGTAAACCTGAGTCCAGGTCATTTGGGGAAACTCCTTGGTTCGGGAATTGAAAATCGGGTGAGCGGATTGTACTCACACAAGCCGAAAAGTGGGAGCGTATGCGACGTGCGACTTCAACTGTCTGTCCGCTGCCGTAGGGGTAAAAAGTGCCAATTGCGCTACCTGCCGAACCTCACGAGGCGGAAACCGAGATAGTCGCCGCGGATGTCGGGCGGGTCGCCGCTACGATTCGCCGACCGGCAGCGGACGGCGTCGCCGAGCCATCCGCCGCCGCGTACGACGCGGTCCGAGCCCGTGCTAGGCCCCTGTGGGTCGGTAACGACTCCTTGCGATTTGCATTCCTGGTAGTACTTGTAGCGATGCCAATCCGAACACCATTCCCAAACATTGCCGTGCATGTCGAATAAACCGAAAGCATTGGCTACGTCCAAACTGCCGACCGGCAGAGTTTTTTGTATCGGCTCTCGTTTTGGGCCGTTAGCAAAAGGACTACTCCACCAGTAATTGGCGACCTCAGGCGACAGCGTAGGCCCAAATGAAAAAGGCGTGTCTGTTCTG
The DNA here is from genome assembly GCA_964383955.1 of uncultured Heliomicrobium sp. GTDB lineage: Bacteria > Acidobacteriota > Blastocatellia > RBC074 > RBC074 > RBC074. The sequence continues at coordinate 6,913 of CAYLJQ010000329.1, forward strand.
GCACGGCATGCGTATTCCCATTCGGCTTCGGTTGGTAGCCGGTATTGATGTTTGGTGCGGCGTGACAATTCTTTGCAAAACTCCGTTGCCTCCGTCCAGGTGATGTTAACGACAGGATAGCCTTCGCCGCGCAGCTTTGCTTCCATAGCCGGCAAATCGCCCATCACTTCGAACCATTGCAATTGCGTCACCGGATAACGCCCCATCATAAACGGTGACACGCTGACGCGATGGCGCGGCGTTTCGGCCTTGTACCATTCTTCTTTGGCGTTTTTGTTATAGCGTTTGGCTTCGGCAAAAGCAGTTTGCGTATCAGCTTCGGTCGAACCCATCCAGAATTCTCCGCCGGGCAGTTGAATCATTTCGATGGTGACGCCGCCGCCCAGGTCTTCGATTTCACCTGTGGCGATGCCGCGCGATTGGCTGATTTCTTCGCCCCGGTCGTTGAGCTTAATCGTCACAAATGGAAACTCATCAGGCTGATCTACCGCGCGCGCAACAACCGGTGTAACTGTCTGCACGACCTTGGTTTGAGTTCCGGTCTTTCCAAAGGGTGATGGTGGTTGCGGTTTTGGCGGTCGGTTCCCAATCAGTTTTTCAGACTGAATCCGCAACGCTTTTTCCAGCCGTTCCCATGCGCCGGATTCAAACCAGTTGACGCATTGAAACTCTTCGACTCTTTCTGGCAAGTCGCATTCTTCCAACCGCACAGGGATAAAATAGATATGATCCGAAGTTTTCTCTTCCAATTGATCGAAGGCGATTTTGATTTCGCGCTGAATGAA
>CAYLJQ010000330.1:0-7692 GCA_964383955.1 uncultured Heliomicrobium sp.
TTGGCTGGAAGTTCCGCCCGGATAAACGATTTCAAGTTCGTAATGATCCAGCGGCACTCGGCGCTTTCCGCTGACGGCGAAAAGTTGGACGCGATATTTGCCCGCTGGAAGATTGCGGCGCGCCAGCAATAGCGTCAGGTTTGGCGCAGAGCCTTTCTGTACCTGACCGCTCCAAACCACTTTGTTTTGTTGCGCGTCACGCAATTCCGCGAACAAGGTGGAGCCAGGCGGTTCCTTGCTCAAATGCAGGATCAACGTGAAAAACGTTGCCGCGCTGGGGACTTCAACACGCGTGATGGCAGTTGGAACGCCGCGCGAAGTGTTGACCGGATCAACGTCAATGATGGGCGTTTCCAGTTGAGGCTTGGCCAGGGCGTCCAGTTCTTCCTTGAGCCGCGAGTTTTCATTCGTCAGCGATTGATTGCTGGCCAAAAGCTGTTCGGCATTTTGCTGCAACTGGTTGACTTCTTTGGCGGCGGCCAGGTTTCTCGCTTCCTGTTGTTGATGGAGCGTTGCTTGAAGAGTTTTGTTGTCATTCCGTAGCTTCAACGCCCACGCACCAGCGCCAACCGCAACCAACAACATCGCTGCCAGAACGGTTTGCGCGGGCCTGAGCCTTAAAAAGTCGAAAAACGACAGCCAGCGATCAGAACGCGGTCGAACTGGTTTCGCTGGTTTCGGTTCGTATTCGGCTGCGGTTTCTTTCGCCCAGGCATTGGCTGCGCGGGCAATTTGGTATGCGTCGGCGCAATCGGCGCAGCCTGCCAGATGATCGGCAATTTGCTGGCGCTCGGTTTCCGCCAGATCATTTGATCCGGCGCGCAGCAACAAATCATCGGTCAGGCAATCGCCTTGTCCTGCCTTCTGTTGCCACAAATTTTTGATGTCTTGCTCAGTCAATTTCATAATCAATGCCAGACTCTTTCAACGACTGTCTCAGGTCGTTCAACCCGCGATAAACCAGATTGCGCGCTTTTGGTTCCGTCCAATCCAGCAGGTCGGCGATTTCCTGCGTGGTCATTCCCTGCAAATGTAATCCAACAGCTTGGCGGCGATTGTCGGGCAATCGGGCCATGGCTTCTTTTACTCGTTGAATGGTTTGCTTGCGCGAAGCTTCCAGGTCGGGCGCAAACATCGGATCAACTTTTAAGTGATGCGACTGGGCGTTTGACGGCGACTCGTCTTCCGCTTCGGTGACTAACTGCTCCTCGCGTTTCCGCTTCACACGACGCACGGCGTCGAGCGTTGCCGAAACGGCGATTCGGTACAGGTAAGACGCCAGGTCATGGATTTCTCTCTCACTTTCCAGCGCTTTCCAGATTCGCAATCGCGCTTCCTGCTCAATTTCATCGAATTGCAGCCCCAGATCGCGCGGACAAACGCGCAGAATGGTCTGGCGCAAAAAGCGGCCATATTCTTCAACAATTGAATTGAATCGTGCTTCTGTTTGAGAGGTGGAACGTCTGCTCATTCGATGCTCGTAGGAACAAATTTTTTCATCTGCTGTGAGAGAGCCAGGGAAGGAGCGTCGTCTTCACCTGCGATGGAACGTTTGAGCGGCTTCGTTACGCATTCTATGTGGCTTCATGAAGTGTGTAAAGAATCTTCTACGATTGAACGTTTGGCTGGTGCTGAAACCATTGGTAAGTCCGTGGCTATTGCGCCTGAGCGGGTGAGCGCGCTGTGCATTGCAAGGAAGAATTGAGGGCTTCATTGCACTTTTCCCAAAGAGCCAGCGTGGCGCTGCGCGATAGAGCACGATCGCCAATGGTTTCACGACCAGCTTGAGCAGGATTATGCAGAAGCCCGCACAAAATAAGGGCGCATTACACAGTTGCTTCGTGCGTGTTTCTGCAATTGAAAGCTGATAACAAATCGAATTCCCCTATAGAAATGATCTGAGCAGCATAATCGTTCGACGGTAAAGGCTGAATAAACCGGGCGTGTTTTCTAAATCCGGCAAACCTGCGCGGAGCAGGGAAAGGTGTGTCTGTAATCGGCTATTGCCGTCAATTCGCGCTGCAAAATACAAAAGGAATTGTTATGAAAATTCGTGAAAGAGATGTCGTCATATTTATTGCACTCATCTCGGTGTTGCTGATTGTGGGTGCGGTAATTTTCAAAAAACAGACGTCAGCCAGTGCCGAAGCAACGTCGTTGCACGGCAAGCAGGCAATTGAACAGTTGAAAAAACAAGGGGCTTACAATTCGCTGGCAGCGGCAATGACGGCAACCCGTTACAACGCGCAGCCAATCGCCGACGGCAAAGCGTTTCAGTTCTCCAATCCGGCGCAAGGATTTAAGGCCACTTTTGCCGCCGCAGATTCAGCCAATATGGCGGGCTTGCGCGTTGCTGCGGGCGAGACGAAACAGAACGAGCTTGCCATAAAGCTGGTCGCTTATGGGTACGACAGAAACCTCAGCCTCCTGAAACCAACCACTCTGGATGCGAAAGATAACCGGGTAGAGTACGGGCACGCGCTCAATTCCGCAGTTGGCAATTCGCCATCCGCAATCCGGGAATGGTTCATCAACAATCCTGAAGGCATAGAACATGGTTTTGTTTTGTCTGCGCCGCCAGCGGGGAAGCAAGCGGAGTCAGCGCAATTGCGCGTGCAGATGGAAATCGGCGGAACCTGGCGACCTATGCTGGAGCCGGAAACTCAAACGATTGGGCTTCGCAGTGCGGATGGTGATCAAGCTTTTAGTTATGGAAAGCTTCACGTGTTTGACGCGCGGCAGAACGAATTGCCCGCACACTTTGAACTGAGCGGCAATCAGCTTTCGATTGTCGTGGATGATCATGCGGCGGAATATCCATTGACGATTGACCCTGTGCTGGCCTTGCAAGCCAAGATCATCGGCCCATCCGGCGGCCCCAACGACCATGTGGGAGCATCTGTGGCGATCAGTGGTGACACAGCGGTCGTCGGGGCTCCGGACGATGACATTACCGCTCCTGATCAAGGTTCGGTTTATGTCTTCACGCGCGCAGGTGATGCGTGGACGCAGCAAGCCAAAATCGTTGCCGAGCCAGATCAGGATGATTTTTTCGGGGTGTCGGTCGCGATTGATGGCGACACCCTGGTGGCGGGCGCTTACAAAGACAACGTCGGCAGTTCATTGGATCAAGGCTCGGCTTATGTGTATGCCCGAACCGGCACAACCTGGAATTTGCGGCAAAAGCTAACGGCAGTTGATGGAACGGATAATAATTGGTTCGGATTGTCTGTGGCGATCAGCGGAACCACAGTGCTTGCAAGCGCACCACTCACGAATTCCACTTATGTCTTTGCGCTGATCGCGGGAACCTGGAGGCAGCAACAGAAACTTACGCCCAGCGACAGTGTGCAAGACATGTTCTTCGGCGGTTCTGTCGCGCTGGATGGTGACACGGCTTTGGTTGGCGCTTTCGGAGCTTCCAACGGGACCGGAGCCGCTTACGTATTCAAACGCATCGGAACCGGCTGGGGGCAGCAGCAAAAATTAACGGCAGTGGATGGACTGCCGGACGACCAGTTCGGGTTTTCCGTAACGCTCAGCGGCGACACGGCGGCTATTGGCGCACCTGGTGACGACAACGGCGCGATTGTGAACCAGGGATCGGCGTATGTGTTTGTCAGAAATGGAGCCGGAGCCTGGGCACCACAAGCCAAACTCAATCCTTCTTCCGGTGATACCGACGACTTTTTTGGAATTGCGATTGCTCTGAATGCTGATTTTCTGGCCGTGGGCGCGGCTTATGACGATGTCTCAACTGCTCTTAATCAAGGCTCGGTCTATGTCTTTTCGCGCGAATCAGCCACGTGGATGCAGCGGGATAAGCTGATTGCCGTTGATGGTGCGGCCAATGACAGCTTCGGTCGAGCGATTGCCGTCGGGCCAAGGCATTTATTGATTGGCAGCCTCGGTTCTGACATCGGCGGCGACGCGAACGAAGGCGCGGTGTATGCGTTTCAAGTAACCGGGCGCATCGGCATTAATGGCGGGAACGGCATTTTGGGCGGCGAAACATTTGGCGCAGGCGGCGACTTGATTGGAACTTCCGTTGCCATTAGCGGCGATACCGCTGTGATCGGCGCGCCGGGAACGGATGTTTCCGGCTTCACAAATCAAGGCGTGGTTTACGTGTATCAACGAAACGGAGCCGCTTGGATATTACAGGCAACAGTGACCGCGCCAGACGGAGACATCAACGACTTTTTCGGCGATTCCATTGCGATCAACGGAGACACGCTGGTTGTGGGCGCTCCGCGTGATGAAAATCCTGGGTTGCCGGAGCGAGGCGCGGCGTATGTTTTCGTCAGGATCGGCACGGCCTGGAATTTTCAGCAGCGATTGTTTCCAGCCAACGGACGCGCGAACGATCATTTCGGCTGGTCGGTCAGCATCAGCGGTGACACGGTTGCCGTCGGAGCGCCAGATTACGACGGCACCAGCGGCGCGGTTACAAACTCCGGGGCGATTTATGTCTTCACTCGTTCGGCAGGAGTTTGGACGCAGCAGACCGCCGCAGGAACAAACGTGCAGGAAAGCAAATTGGGCTGGGCTGTTGCGCTCAGTGGAAACACGCTGGCTGCAGGCGCGCCGTTCAGAAGCGTCACGCTGCTCAGCCAGGGAATGGTTCGGATTTACACGCGCAACGGGACGACTTGGACAAGTCAGTTGGATTTGACCGCGCCCGATGCCGCTTCGCAGGATCAGTTCGGAATTTCCGTCGCTCTCAGTGAAGACGAAAACACAGTCGTCAGCGGATCATTTTTCGCTGATGCGCCCAATACCAACCAGGGCGCAGCGTATGTTTTCAAACGCGCAAACGCCGCAGGTTCGTTATGGAATCTGGAAACGAAGTTGACAGATGTGAACGGGCAGGCACAAGACAATTTCGGCGAAGCTGTCAGCATCAGCGGCGAAAACATTATTGTCGGCGCTTTCGCCGACAATGAACCCGGCGTGACGGATTGGGGAAGCGCATTTGTGTTCGAACGGCGCGGCACAAGCTGGGTAAGAGTTCAGCAACTGAATGCCTTTACGGCGCAAGCCGGAACGTTTTTCGGCGGTTCCGTTGGCATCAGCGGCGGTCAGATGGTAGTTGGCGCTCCCGGATTTGATGATGGCGCGCAAACGGATCAAGGCGTCGCCTTCATCACTGGCGGACTCGGCTGTTTATCGCTGACGGTCACTCCGGCCACGTTGCCAAACGGATTTGTTGGCAATGCTTACAGCCAGATTCTCAGCGCAACCGGCGACAGTCAGCCTCATAACTTTGTCGTTTCCGGCGGCATCTTGCCAATCGGATTGAGTTTGACCAGCAGCGGAACGCTTTCCGGCACTCCGGTGGCAACCGGAACTTACAATTTCACCGTGACGGCGACCGGGCCAAATTTGTGCTCGGCCAGCCGCAATTACACCGTGGCGGTTCAAGGCAACTGCGGCGAGTTCGCGATCAATCCGACTTCGCAAAACTTTACAGCGGCTGGCGGCAGTGGATTGATCAATGTAACGGCGGATGGCGGCTGTAGCTGGAATGCCAGCAGCAACGCAGGCTGGATCACGCTGAACAACTTCGGCGGCGTAGGTGACGACGTGATCAGCTTTACGGTTGCGATCAACACAGGCCCTGCGCGCGTTGGAACGCTTACGGTTGCGGGGCGCGGGTTTATCGTGAACCAAAGTGCGTCAACGGCTGGCAGCGGCTTGCAGTTTTATCCGCTAGCGCATCCGATTCGATTGCTGGACACGCGAACGGGAGCTTCGGGGTGCGATGCGCCGGGAGCAATGATCGCGGGCGGAACGTTTCGAACACAAACGGCTGCGGGCAGAACTTGCGATGGCTTGACGATTCCGGCAAACGCTCGCGTGCTGACAGGCAACATCACAACGGTCGAATCCGGTGGAGGGTTTTTGACGCTATTTCCCAGCGACATTCCCAAACCGCTCGCTGCCAATTCCAACTACGCGGCGAATCAAATCTTAAATAACGTCTTCACAGTTGGGTTAGGAGCCGCAGACGGAGCGTTCAATATCTTCGTCAGTTCCAGCACCAATGTCGTCGTAGACATCACGGGTTATTACGCGCCGCCTTCAGCCAGCGGGTTGTACTTTCATCCGTTGCCGCGTCCGGTTCGTTGGGTGGACACGCGCGTTGGAGCAACCGCTTGTTTCACACCAGGTGCGCCGCTCGCCGCCGGTTCGACGATGACGCAGTTTGGTACGGGAACTTGTGACATAACCATTCCAGCCGGGGCCTTGGCTTTGGTGGGCAATGCCACAGCGGTTAATCCGCAAGCCAATGGCTTTCTGACGTTGTTTCCGGCGGATGCAGCGCGACCGCTGGTGGCAAGCTCTAACTTCCAGACAGGCATCAACACGAACACGGCATTTACTGTGGGATTATCGCCAAGCGGCGAGTTCAATGTATTCACCGCATCAACCACTGACTTGGTCATTGACTTGCTGGGGTATTACAGTACGCAGTTGATGGATTCGAATGGCCAGGGCTTGCTGTTTAACGCGCTGCCGACACCGGTTCGCTTGCTCGACACGCGACCCGGTCAGCCCGCGTGCTTCAATCCGGGGTTTCCGATGAATGGCGGCGGCACTTACACCCAGGACATCATCGGGACCTGCACGACCATTTTTGGCTCTGCAAGAGCCGTGGTTGGCAACGCGACGACGGTCAACGCCACTGCCAATGGCTTCCTGACTTTCTGGCCAAGCACCGCTCCCAGTCAGCCGTTCGTTGCCACATCGAACTATCGAGCAGGCCAGGTTTTCAACCGCCACTTCACCGTAGTCCTCGGAGGCGACAACGCATTCAACCGCTTCGCTTCCAGCACGACGGATTTGGTGATTGATTTGGTCGGATACTTTGCGCTGTAAGAAATCTGCAGAAACCCGCACGTAGTAAGGGCGCAACAAACACTTACTTCGTGCGTGTTTCTGCAATTTTGTCGTGTCTCAACAGTTCAGCAAGGTTTGCTGGCAAGGTTTCCAGGTCCGTAAACAGGCTGATAGCTGCTATGCCTGCTGCGCCGGCTTCCAGCGGCTGTCGAAAATTGCTCAGGGTGATTCCGCCCAGCGCCAACACAGGAATTTTGACGACTCGGCAAATTTCGGTGAATCGGTCCAATCCGAGCGGTTCGCCGAATTCAAGTTTTGACGGCGTGTCATAAATCGGTCCGCAAACGATGAAATCAGCGCCCCCAATTTCGGCAGCGTTGGCTTCCTCCAGCGAATGCGTCGAAACGCCAATCAAAAAATCCTTCAATCCTTTTTCCTGCACTGACAGCCGCGCATCAGCCACTGGAATGGAAGACACACGCAGATGAACGCCATCCGCTTTAGCGGAAATCGCAACATCCAATCGGTCGTTGACCAGCACTTTGGCTCCAAATGGGTGAGCGGCGGCAATTGCTTGCCGCGTAAATTCCGCCAGTGCTTGCGCACTCAAATCTTTTTCCCGAACTTGAATTAATTGACAGCCAGCGGCAGTCGCCTGACGAATCGCTTCCAGTTGTCGCTGGGATGCCGTTTGCTTGGAATCAGCCTTGCGGAGGAAAGTTTGGCGGTTGGTGATCAGATAAAGCAGAGGGTTGTTGTGGAGCGGGTTCAACGTAGCTTTCTTTTAAGGGGGTGGGATTTGATTTTTCAGGTGGCAGTTCGTCTGTGGAAATTAGCTGATTGACGCTG
>CAYLJQ010000331.1:0-7685 GCA_964383955.1 uncultured Heliomicrobium sp.
CAATCCGCCCTTCAGCGTCAACATTGAAATACTGAACAGCAAGGTGTTCAAAATCAGCGATGCAAAAACAAGGATCGTGTTTTCGATACAGAGTTCCGGCGTTGATGATCGTCATTTCGCCAAAGCCTCTTACCAGTCGGCGATGCGTGTGCCCGTTGACGACAAACGCGAATTTTTTAGAAGCGATCATCATCCATAGCGGATAATTCGAGTGAAGCGTCAGTTCATTATCAAACGGCCAGACGCCGCCCATATCGTCTCCGCGCAAACCGTGCGTCAGCAGCATTCGCCCGGCAACGGTGTCGAATTCCAATTCAATCGGCAACCGGTTCAGGAAAACCCAGGCCAGCGCATCGAAATCAAACCGGGTTTGGGATTCCGGCAAACCGCGCATTTCGTTTTTCATCAGCCAACGTTCGTGGTTGCCACGCACAGTGACGACGTTGAACTGGCGCAGCAATTCAATTGTGCGGTTCGGGTCACCCGGTCCGTCAACAAGATCGCCGACCGAACAAATCATATCCAGATTTTGCGTTTGGAAAAATTGCAGCGCGGCTGCCAGACGAATGTCTTCGCAATGAATATCGCCCAGCACGCCGATTCGCTTGAGAGGAGATTTGGAGGCAGCGTAATCAGTCGTCACGCCTGAATGTTTACCACACGCCGCAAAAGTACGCGAGCATAAGCAGCATCCGCTGGTTAATGCCCGCGCTGCTTATTTTGCGAAAATGTAGAGACCTACTTGCCGCCCAATCTGAACGTTACTCCAGCAGTCACTGTGAACGGATAACCCGGCGTAGCGTGGATGCGCGATTCAATCGGCGCTCCCGGAGCGATGCGCGATTCAAAAAAGTTCTGCGTCTCGAAATAGCGTTTGTCAGTCAGATTGTCCACCGACAGATTGAACTCCATACGGCGATTGATCTGCTTGTTGATGCTCAGATCAACGACGTCGAATCCGGCGGCGCGAATGCTGGGGTCTTCGCCGTCCAGCCGGTAATTTCCGATGTGGCGATACCGCAGCGATCCGCTGAACCCGCGCCAGCCAGACATTGTTAAAGCCGCGTTGCTGATGAAATGCGGCGCGCTATCCACGTAAACTCTTGGCTGCTGGCCGCGGTAAAACGCATTCATGACGCGCGTCAATCCGCCATTGAACGACAGGTGACGAGTCAGCTTGACCGAAGTTTTCGCTTCAAAACCATAAGCTCGCGTCGGCCCCAGAAATTCAAAGCTGCCATCATCCGGGATGTAAACCTGTTCGTTCGACCGATCAATCAAGAACAAATCCGTACTCAAGCTGAAACGTTTGAAGTTGTGCGAAGTGCCGACCTGATAAAAGTCCGTCGTCGAAATGCGCTGCCCGTCGGGCTGCTGCGCCACGCCGCGCGCGTCCTGGCTGGAAATGCCTCTGCCATAATTGAAGTAAACCGTCAGCGGAAGGCGTTCGTTAGGCGTCACGGACAAGTTGAATTTCGGCTGGAAGCGCGAAGCGCCCTGATTTCCTGAAAACTCCGGCGAGACTTTGTCGTCAACCTTGAACCGGAAATGATCGAAACGCAGTCCGGCTTCAATGTGAACGTGAGTCTTACCGTGATCCAAATCCAGCCCCTGTTGAACGTAACCGGAAGAATTGGTCACACGCGCATTGGCTTTGGTAACGATGCTGATTGGTGACCGGCCAATGGAATTATCCAGACCGACATTGATATGGTTGTCGTGAAAGTTTGCTCCGGCGACAAGCAGCGCCTGAATGCCAAACAGCTTGTACGGCTGTAACAACTGCGCATTGACGCCTTGCTGCAAGCGCGAATCGTGCTGGACAATTTCATCGCCGTTCGTTTCGTCGTTCAGAAAGAACGTGAAGTTCGAATATAGATCGAACAACGAACGAGCGACGAACCCATCCAGTTTAAACACGCGGCCTTTCGCTGATTCGTTGCGGAAATAAGCATTGAAAACTCCCGTGCGAACTCGCCCGCCGTTGTCGGGATCAATGAAGCCAAAACGGTCAAGCCGCCCGGCAAAAACCTCATCCAGCGGAATCTGCCCGGACGAAACAAAATCGTTGCGGCCCAGATTCAGCTTGAAGCCGACCAAGTTTCGTTCGTTCAAACGATGAACGAAATTCCCTGTTACGTTGTCACGTTTGTAATTCAGCGGATTTTTGAACGGCCCGTCGGTGCGGGAACCTTCGTACGCGATCAAGGCTTCGCCGGATTTCAGTTCCGGGCTGTAAGCCAGAAACGTGCGAAACGTATCGAACTGGCCGCCCTGAAAGCGTGCTGTCAATTGATCTGGCAGCGATTCTTTCAGCCGGATGTGAACCACGCCAAGGCCGGAAAAGTCTCCGTATTGCGCGCTGAACGGGCCGTTCAAAATTTCAACATCCTGAACCAGCTCCGGCGTCAACGATTTCAATTGGCCAAGGTAGCCTTGCCCGTGGCCTTGCGTTCCCTGGTTCTGCTGGAAGTTGTCCACCAGAACTTTCAACCCGCCATTTACTCCGCCGTGATCCAGGTTGTATCCAAAGCGGCGAATTTCCAGCGACTTGCCGCCGCCTTCGTGCTGTCCGGCGTTGATTCCTGCATCAAGGGTATGAAAAACCTGATCGTCACGTGAAAACAGCGTATCGCGATAAATTGTGTCGTTTCGGCGGTCAATCGCCGGATCAAGCTGCGAAGCCGAAATCACCAATCCATCGTGGATCTTTGGAATGACATAGGAAATTTCGACGCGTAAATTTTCAGAAGGGTCGTTCAAGCCCAGTGTCAGTTCCTGGGCAACAATGTTTTTTCCTGCAACACGCAAACTGACAGATTCACGCGGAACTTCCAGCTTGAATTTACCGGCGGCATCGCTAACGGCAACTTTATCGCCTGCCGAAGTGCCCAGTTTAATCGTCACGCCAGAAACGACTTCATTGGTTTTCGTGACGACTGTGCCGGATATGGTTCGGAAGGACTGGGCCATCACCGCAACCCGCCCTTCACCCAAAACCAACAGCAAGATTCCCAGACTGAAAACACACTTCAACGCAGAATAGAACGATTTATCGCTAATCATGGCCATACTCCGGAAAATAGGATTGGAAAATAAGCCTCCTCAAGCCCCTCTGTAGTTTAACTACGCAAGGAAGTCAAAACCGGTTTGCAGCAGGCTGAAATTTAGACAAAAGCACATTTTCGTCTGTAATTGGCACTGCGTAGCAGACTGGGACAATGCCGAGGCAATCTGCAACGCAAAGCAGAATTCTTTCCTTGAAAAGCTTCAGCTTAGCTCTTCAGACAGAACGGTATAAGGGTTGCGTACTTTACGGCACGTCAGTGCCCGATGGCATTTGAGCTTGAAAATGTCCCATCCAGAAACACTCTGTACTCGATGTTGAATGATCGAGCGTTTGTCTTCGGCAACAGGCTTCAAAGCAAAGCAATCCAGTCTTAAAAAGACTCTGTTAGGAGCGAAATGAAAATTCTGATCAGCTACGACGGCTCTGAGGCTGCCCATATCGCCCTGAAAGATTTGTATCGCGCAGGCTTGCCCGCTGAGGCGCAAGTTGTATTGCTGTCTGTTCCAGGAGCGGCACCTGCCGCGAAATCTGCATCAGGGAAACCCACTGCGGCCAACACGGATTCTGTGGAAAAAGCGGCGGAAATGACAATCCGCGCCAGCCAGATTCTTCGTCAGAATTTTCCCGGTTGGGAAGTGCGCACGGATTCGGCTGTCGGTTCGCTGGTTCGGGTTATCGCGAAAAAAGCGCAGCAATGGAAGCCCAACTTGATCGTCCTGGGGTCGCAAGAATGCATGGCGCAAGGCCGAGGGTATTTTGGCGGGCTTTCGCAGCGAATTGCCATCGAAGCAAGATGCTCTGTGCGTGTTGCGCGCGCAGAAAACGTTAAGGCCAACAATGCGCCGCGCGTGCTGTTGTGCGTCAAGGATTGCGCTTATGCTCCCGCGGCTGTGCGCGCCGTGGCTTCGCGCGCCTGGCCCAAAGGCACTGAAGTGAGACTGTTCACGGTCATAGATCCATTCGATTATTCCATTCCTGAATTTGCAGATAAGGCCTTGAGACGCGCCAAATTCTTTCATCGAGCCATTGCCAACCAGTTGGAGCACACATTGGCATTCACTTCATCAGTGATTCGAGAAGGCGATCCCAAGAAAATGATTTTACGAGAAGCGCATGAATGGAAACCGGATTCGATCTTCATCGCGCCTCGCGGCAAAATCTGGCTTCCACGTTTTCTCCCTGGCAGAATTTCCGATGCCGTAGTTGCGCGCGCTCAATGTACGGTTGAATTGATCAGATCAGCGGAAATGGATGCCCGGGCCGATTCCCTGTTGGGAATGTCTGCCGCCTCGCCTGCCTACGATTAACAAATCCGGGTCCAGATAGGGTTCAAAGAAAACTGCTGGCAATCAAACGAAGCGTTGAATTGCCAGCCGTTTTTTCTGTGTATGGTGCTGACGTCGATCAGAATGAATCCAATAACGCTGCCGCGGACGTCATCAACACAACAACATCGTGGCTATATTGTCAGGATTAATCTTGTTGCAGGTCGAGCGAAAATCCTTCTTCGCGAAATTCCTCAAGCTTGCGGTACAGCGTTTTTCGATCCAGGCCAAGCAGCTCTGCGGCGCGAGTTTTATTTCCGCCAGCTTTGCGAAGTGTTTCAAGAATGTATTCACGTTCAACTTCGTGCAGGGTCAGGTTGCGTTTGCTGGAGCGGGCAATGAAGGCCGCGCCGACACCGTGATCCCGAATGCGTTCCGGCAAATCTTCGGGCGTAAGCCATGCGCCGGACGCAAGCGTGACGGCGCGCTCAATGGCGTTTTCCAGCTCCCGCACATTGCCGGGCCATGAATAGGCCGTCAAGACAGCCAGTGTTTCCGGTTGAACATCCAGCGGTTGCCGCCCGGAAGATTCCGCTACTTTGTTAATGAAATGTTCAACCAGCAAAGGAATGTCATAAGGGCGTTCGCGCAGCGCCGGCACAGGCAGCGGAATGACGTTCAATCGCCAGAACAGGTCTTCCCGAAAATGGCCTTCGCGCACAGCGTCTTCCAAATGGCGGTTGGTCGCCGCCACCACACGCACATTGATATGTTGTTCGGCATTCGCACCGACGCGCCGGATTGAGCCTTCCTGCAAGGTGCGCAACAGTTTGGGCTGCACCATCAGCGGCAATTCGCCGATTTCATCCAGAAAGATCGTCCCGCCATCTGCGGTTTCAAACAATCCTGCCCGTGCCTGCTTGGCACCTGTGAAAGCTTGCCCGGTGTGGCCGAAAAATTCCGACTCCATCAGTTCTGCCGGAATTGCGGGACAGTTGACCGGAACGAACTGTCCTTTGCGCCCGGAAAGTTCGTGAATCGCGCGCGCCACCAATTCTTTGCCTGTTCCCGATTCCCCTGTGATCAGGACCGTGCTGTTGCTCTGCGCTGCGCGCGCAATCAAATTCAGCAGGCTGCGCATCGGCCGTGAAGCGCCGATAATTCGCGTTTGCGCGGCATTCATCTCCCTGCGCAATTTGGCTTGTTCCCGCAAAGGGGCGGAATGTTCCAGCGCCTGTTCAACAGCAGCCAGCAATTCACGTCCGTGAAACGGTTTGGTGATGTACTGGTGCGCTCCCGCCTTGACCATTTCGACCGCATGCTCCACGGAACCGAAAGCAGTGATAACGATGATGGGCGCTTCCACACGACAGGCACGCACTGCGAACAGGATTTCATCGCCTTTGACGCCCGGCATGCGAATGTCCGTAATCACCAAATCCAGCACTTCGCGCTCTTCATTGATGAGTTTCAAAGCCTGCCTGGCGTCTGGGAAAGCGATGCTTTCATAGCCAGCATCATCCAGGATTTCGCATAAGGTGTCGCGCAAATCCTGATCGTCTTCCACAATCAGCACACGTTCCTTCATGGCGCCAAGCTCTCCTTTTCCAGCGAATGCGTCAACTGTTCGTTTGATGCCTGAGTTTCATGAAGCTGCAGGTGGACTGTAAAGGTCACGCCGCGATCCGCATTGTTTGCCACTTCGATCCAGCCGTTATGCTCTTCGACGATGCGCCGGGACACGGGCAAACCCAGACCGACACCGCTGCCCACATCTTTCGTTGTGTAAAACGGATCGAAAAGAATCGGGAATGCGGCTTCTTCGATGCCGATTCCGGTGTCGGAAAACCACACGCCAATAAATTGCGCACCATCTTTTTCCATCAACTGATTGTGGTAGCCAATCCGTAATTGCCCGCCTTGCGGCATGGCGTGAATGGCATTGACGACGATGTTGATAAAAACCTGCCGGAGCAATCCTTGATCTCCCCTGACCAATGGATTCTGCGCAGGATTGAATTCAACCTTGACTTGCGCGGGTTGCAATTTAGTTTCCAGCATCTCCAGCGTGCTGGAAATCAGGGCATTCAGATTAACCGCGACCCGCTGAATCTTATAAGGCCGCGCAAGATTGAGCAGTTGCCGGACGATGTTCGTGATGCGTTCAACCTGCGTCAGGATGATGGTCACATTGCGACGGCGGCGCTCTTTGGAATCTTCCAGGTCCTGCAAAATTTGCTCGGCGCGCACTTCAATGACATTCAGCGGTGTCCCGATTTCATGCGCGACCCCTGCCGCCAGCCTTCCCACAGAAGCCAGATGTTCGTTGTGCCGCAATTGCCGTTCAAGCTTCAGTCGCTGTTCCAATTCGCGCACGGCGTTGTTTCGCTGCTCCTCCAAATTGTCAGCCATGCGGTTAAATTCCCGCTCAAGCTGCGCAAATTCATGGCCTTTGGCAGGAACAGTCACGCGGTAATTCAGGTCGCCGCGGCCCAGCGCTCTGGCCCCTTGCAGCAATTCTTCCACAGGACGCAACAAACTGTATCGCGTCACCAGAATGACGACGAAGATGATGGTCACGAACAACAACAATGTTACCAAGGCAATTTCGCGTCGTGCGCTGGCGTAATCCTCCTGAATAAGCACCATCGGCAACGCCAGTTCGAAAACGCCTTCCGGCTTGTCGCCAATACGGATTGGCATCAGCACAGAAATGACTTCGCGGTCGTTAATCTTACGAAAGGCTTCGATGACCTCGCCGCTGGCCAAAACACGGTTGACTCCCGGAGGATGTTTGATTTCTTCCTCCACCAGGGGATTGGAAACCATCTCGACCTCGCCTGTTTTTGAAAACAACACGACGCCATAAACACGCTGATTTTCGCTCAGCCTGTCAATTAGCTCCTGCGCCTCTATCTGCTTTCCGACTCGGTACAATTGCTCAAGCGCGATTTGCAAAGTGACGGCATGGGCGCGCACTTCCGTCCGCATCGCACGCTCCAGCGCATGCTCGCGTTGCCGCAAAATGAAATACCCGCCGACAGTCATCACAATGCCCACGACAAACGTCAGAATCATTA
Organism: uncultured Heliomicrobium sp.; assembly: GCA_964383955.1. Lineage (GTDB taxonomy): Bacteria > Acidobacteriota > Blastocatellia > RBC074 > RBC074 > RBC074. The sequence goes on from CAYLJQ010000331.1 coordinate 7,416, forward strand.
TTAGTCTGGTGCTGGTTTTCATGCTTCGCGATTCAAGCTGCTTCGTTGAGACCTAAATTTTAGACAGGATTTTCAGGATGATTCAGGATTGATATAGAGCATTGCTGGCCAAATCATCATCTTGAAAAATCCTGCTCATCCTGTCTAAAAGTATTGTTCTCCGATTGAGATCCCAGCGGCTTAGCCCTTGGACTCTGGCATCGCTATTGATTCTTTCTTCTCTTCTTTTTTCTCGTCGGCTTTTTCGTCTTTCAGGGTTTTCAGCAGGTC
>CAYLJQ010000332.1:0-7678 GCA_964383955.1 uncultured Heliomicrobium sp.
TTTCAGGGCCAAAAGCAGGAACAACAAAACTGGAAAAATGTGGGTAAAGGCAAGGACTTCACCCTATCCCAAAGAGTTCGACGGTTACAAATTTAGCAAATACAGCAAGTGAGAACACAATGAAGAACACCAGTAATAACAGTTATTCTTTCCGGCTAATATCCTTTGTGATTACCGCTTTGCTGATTGCAACACCCGGGTTCGCGCAGGACAAGACTGCCGAGGTTGACAAGATCTTCAATTGGACCAAGCCGAACGAGCCGGGCTGCGCGGTCGCCGCTTCGCAGAACGGGAAGATCGTCATCAACAAAGCTTACGGCTCAGCCGACCTGGAGCGCGATGTTGCGATCAGCACGAATACGGTCTTCGACGCAGGCTCGGTAAGAAAGCAGTTCGTCGCCGCGGCGATCCTGCTGCTGGTCGAGGAAGGAAAACTGTCTCTCACCGACGACGTTCGCAAATACCTTCCGCAACTCCCCAGTTACGGCCACAAGATCACTGTGGACCATCTGCTCACGCATACCAGTGGCATTCGGGACTGGCAGCCCCTGCTCAACCTGGCGGGCGGCGATCCGGACGCGATGACCATGATCCTGCGCCAGCGCGAACTCAATTTCGCTCCCGGCGAGGAATGGTCCTATTCGAACAGCGGCTATGTGCTGTTGCCGGAAATTGTTGCGCGCACGAGCGGAATGCCGTTCTCCGAATTTGCCCGCAAGCGCCTGTTCGAGCCGCTGGGGATGAAGCTAACGACATACGTTGATGACCCGCTCCGCCTGATCAAGAACCGAGCGCTGGCCTATTCCAAGGACGCGGGCGGGTGGAAGATGGATATGTATCTTGGCAATGATCGCGGCGGAGTCGGCGGCTTGTTCACGACGGCTAGCGACCTCGTTACCTGGAACGACGCCCTGAGCAATAACCGCCTCGGCACGTTTGTTACTCAAAAACTTCAGGAACCGGCAACATTGAACAATGGCAGGAAGCTCAGTTATGCCCGTGGCCTGCAAGTGGATCCCTTCCGCCGCGGCGGCCAGCTCGTGTGGCATAGCGGCGGAGCGGCGGGGTACAGCACAATCGCGGGCCGTCTGCCGGAACATGGACTTTCGGTTGCAATTATGTGCAATGCGGACGGAAGCGCGCGCTCTGCATACGCAGGTCGTCTTTTCGACTTGTTTCTTCCCACTGGCGGTAATTCTGAAGCCAGCACACCGGCTGGCAATGCCGCAAGCACAAGCGTTGCGCCTGGGGAACTGACCGGAAAAGCAGGACTGTTCTTCGACGAAAAGACCGGTCAGCCGTTTCGTTTGGCGATCAATAACAACACGCTGGCAATTGCTGGTGGCGGCCCGCTCGTGACGTTGGCCGCTGACCGTTTTCGTAACCAGCGCAAATCCCTGTCTTTCATGTCGGAAGCCGAGTTCGAATTGCGGTTCCTATCAGCAGACCAGTTCGAGATCAAAACCAAGGAGGGGGAAACGATGCGGTACACCCGGGCCCAGCCCTTCACGCCCACCGCCGACGATCTGAAGGCGTTTGCCGGACGCTATCACAGCAACGAATTAATGGCTGTCTTTGAGATGACGCCCGGCAAAGACGGCTTGATGGGCAAGGCCAACGATGCGCCCGGCCCTCTTCTCGCCTTCAAGCCCGTTGATCGAGACACCTTCCAGTTTTCCGGGTTGACCCTTCGCTTCGTTCGAGACACTGCGGGAAAGGTGACTGGGCTGGAGTACAGCAACCCGCTTCTTCGCAAGGTCAAATTTACGCGGCTCAGCGACCGATGATGATGGCGACAATTGAATATGGGCGCTTCGTTACTCGTAGCGAAGCGCCAACAACGGATCCACTTTGACCGCTCGTCGCGCAGGCAAGTACGAAGCCAGCAAAGCGACAACCGTCAGCAACAAAGAAATTCCGGCAAAGGTCGACGGATCCGTTGTGCTGACTCCGAAAAGCATGTCCGACAGAAAGCGTGTCAGCCCCCAAGAGGCCAGCAGTCCTGTGGCGACGCCGATCAGCGTCAACACGAATCCCTGTCTCACAATCAGTTTGTAGATGTCGGTTGTCTGCGCGCCCAGCGCTCGACGCACGCCGATTTCCTGCGTGCGCTGGCTGACCGAATACGAAATCACGCCGTAAATTCCAATTGCCGCCAACAACAACGCCAGCACGGAAAATGCGCTCAGCAGCAGAATCACAAAGCTGTTTTGATTCGCCGACCGATCAAGCAGAAACTCCATCGTTCTGACTTTCCACACGGGCTGCTCTTTATCTACAGACCAGACAGCTCCACGCACGGCGTTTGCCAGACTCATCGGTTCCATCTGCGTTCTGGCAACCAACGTGGCAAAAATGAACGGGCTTTGTGCATAAGGCACATAAAGTTGCGGCATTTCCGATTCGTCCAGGCTGTGGTGTTTGACGTCCCCAACCACACCAACGACAGAACCGACGGAGTTATTTTCAGGAAACCGAAGCTGTTTGCCGACGGGATTTTCATTCGGCCAATACCGAGTGGCGAAAGTTTGATTGATCACCACAGACAGCGGCGCTTCGGCTGTGTCCTGATCGGTAAAGACACGACCGCGCAGCAAAGGAATTTGCATGGTTTGAAAATAATAGGTGTCGGCCAGATTGCGCAGCGCGCGTGGTTCCTGTCCTTTGGGAGCTTCAGCACGGTCTAGCGGAAAAAAGATCGTCGTGCTGCCATTGCCGCTGTGCGGAAGCGCCAGCACGACAGAAGCAGATTGCACACCGGGCAACGCTCTGACACGCTCGACGACTTGCCGGTGAAAATCCCATTGTTGATGGCTTTTAGGATATTTGCTGCGCGGCACGCGGTATTCCAGCGTCAGCAGGTTTTTCGGGTTGAAGCCTGGGTTCACGCTGCCCAGTTTCAGAAAACTTCTGATCATCAGCCCTGAGCCAATCAGCAACGCCAGCGCCAACGCAACTTGTGCAACGACCAGTGCGCCGCGCAAACGGTGTCGGCCCGATCCGCCGCTTGAAGTCTTGCCGCCCTGTTTCAGTGCGTCGTGAAGGTCTGGTTTTGAAAAGCGAAGTGCGGGCGCCAACCCAAATATGATTCCGGTCAGTAGAGCCACCGCCAGCGTAAACCCCAGCACCGTCCAATCCAGATTGATATTGACGGTTGAAGGCAGATTTGCGGGACGATTTGCGGCCAGCGCGCTGATGCTCCATTTTCCGATCAGCAATCCCAAGCCAGCGCCCAGCAACGACAGCAACAGAGTTTCTGTCAACAGTTGCCGCACCAATCGAAAACGACTGGCTCCTAGCGCTGCACGCAAAGCCAATTCTTTTTGTCGCGAAACTGCGCGCGCCAGCATCAAGTTGGCGACATTGGCGCAGGCGATCAGCAGCACAAAAACGACTGCGCCCAACAGCACGAACAATGCCATGCGTGAATCTTCGACCAGAACGGATTGAAACGGCATGACCAGAGCGCCACGATTTGCATTGGTCGCCGGATAAGACTCAGCCAGACGTTTTGAAATCGTTTCCATTTCCGTCTGTGCCTGCTGAACCGTTGCTCCTGGTTTCAGGCGTCCAACCACTGCGGCAGAAGCGGTTCCCCGCTCCAACGAAAAGTTGGGGTAGTGCTGAATCGGCATCCAGATTTCGGCCTCGCCCCAGGAAAACTGAAACTCTGGCGGCAGAATGCCAATGACGGTGAACGGCTGGCCATTCAGGTTCAAGCTCTGTCCCAGCATTTTCGAATCGCCGCCGAACCGGTCGCGCCACAACGCATAACCGATCACTGCAACGCGTTCCGCGCCGGGTTCGTCTTCTCCCGGTTGGAATCCGCGTCCTTGCGCGACCTCCACTTGCAGAAGCTTGAAGAAGTTTGCCGAAACGAATCCGCCGATCAAACGCGCCGGTTCTTCCCTGCCAGTAAAGTTGACGCTTTGAGAAGTGAATGCCGAGAATTCGCTGAAAAGCTGGCTCTGCTGCCGCCAGTCCTGCAAATCCGGATAAGCCACCCAAGCGCGGCCTCGTTGATTATTTTGGCTGAACACCATCATCAACTGGTCTGCCTGTGCATACGGCAGCGGACGCAACAGCACCGCATTGACGACGCTGAAAATGGCCGTATTCGCGCCGATGCCTAATGCCAGTGTGAGCACCGCGACAATCGTAAACCCCGGATGTTTTAGTAACCTGCGAAAGCCGTAACTCAAATCCTGCCAAAGCGTCTGCATCACACATCCTCCGAAAAAGTTCGATGCTTTAATGAGGGCCAAAAGGCCATAGAGGAACGCAGATCGGCCCAGTGAACACAGATCCTACTAACTTCGACCTGTGTTCACCCGCGATTCTCTTGCGTTCATTTGGGGTTGATTATTTGCCTAAAGATCTCTTGTCATGATTTGGCTGATCAATCATTGATCTCGGAAATCGCCCATTTTGCCGTTGCCCGCACCTGCTGATTCTGATCGTTCAAAGCTGCCGTCAGCGCTTCAAGCGCATCCTTGTGGCCGATTTCGCCCAACGCCCAGGCGGCCATTTGCCGCACACTTTCGGCTTGATCGTTCACCAGCAACGCCGCCAGGCTTTCGACGCCTGAACGAGTTTTCATTTCACCCAACGCCCAGGCAGCCATCTGGCGCACGTTTCCTTCACTGTCGCCGAGCGCAGCAATCAGGAATTCGACAGCGCGGCGAGGCCTGATTTCTCCAAGCGAAAAGGCTGCCGCCATGCGAACCCAGGCGTCTTCATCGCCCAAAGCTGCAATCAGCGGATCAACGGCTGCTGAACGATTTGTTCTTTGACCGCCACGAATTTCGCCTATCGCCCAAGCGGCATTTCTGCGAACGCTTGGATTCGCGCTGTGCAATGCGGCAATCAATGGGTCAACGGCAGCCTTACCGAAAGAAGCCAGCGTGATGGCGGCTTGTTCACCGGGAGAAGCCTGCTTGAAGACCTGGCGCGCGGGACTCCAGTTGCCCGCGCTCCAACAATTGATCTGCTGAACGGCAGTGTCGTCTCCCAGCAGTGCAATCAACGCCGGAATCGCATCAACCGCGTCCGCTTTTTTCATTGTGCATGCGGCAGCGGCGCGTTGGGCTGGGTTGGGAGAGTTCAATTCTTGAGGATTCGGGTTCGGGTTTGGATTGGCACTGGGTTGCGGATTCGCGTTTTGAATGTTGGGTATCGGCTCCGGATTCGAAATCTGTATTTCGTTAGCGATCTGCTCTTGCTTTACCTCTTCCAACTCTACTGATGAGATCAAATCTTCTACCACGTTGGTTTGCTGATCGGCGATCAGGGTTTTGGTAACCGGCTTCTGCAAGCGCGGCTGGGTCTGGAGTTGCTTCGTCTGCTGTTTTGCGACCGGGCTTGCTTCAGGATTCGGCGGGACGTTGGTTGCCTCAGCGGAAGCAAACAGCGTCGGCACCATCACCACGATTCCCACCAACACAGCCAGCACGATCAAGCCGCCGAACACACCTGCAAACCGATTGTTGTGGCGGGTTTGCACGCCAACCAAACGTTGTATGCGATTCATAAGCATTCCTCCATTTGCTGCCAGCGCCAACTGCGGCGAGGCAGATCGAAGCTGTTCCATTTCAAACAAGGCGCGTGCGTATGTAAGCGCATCGCCACACACGGCTACGGCCAAATCATCACAACAGAGTTCGCGTTCGTCGCGAATCTGGCGTGACACCCACCAAACCGCCGGATGATAAAAAAGCAACGTTTCGATCACTGCTTGCAGCAGATTGACCAGATAGTCGTGGCGGCGAATGTGAGCCAGTTCGTGCGCAATGATCGCTTCCAGTTGTTGCGGATTCAGTCCGGTGAGTGCACCAACCGGAATCAGAATGACAGGCCGCAACCAGCCAATCGCCGTGGGCACTTGAACCATTGCCGATTCCAGCAACCGAACGGGCCGCGCGATGCGCAATTGCTGGCAAAGTCGCTTGAGCGTTTGCTGCCAGCCGCTTTCCATTGGGCGAACTTCGCGGGTCTTCAGTCGTTGCGTATAAACCCATCCGCCAATCAGCCTGAGCGAAAAGAAAACCACGCCGCCCAGCCACAACAGAATCATCCACGGCAGCAAAGCTCTGGAATTCACGCTTTGCACAGCGAGCCAGAAGCTCGCGGAATTCGTGCTGGATATTGTTTGGACTTGAACTGTAGGCTTTTCACGCTCTGTCATCAGCGCTTTTTGTTCTATTGGCTGGGCAAAGGCGGGCTGCTTTTCAATTGCTGCTTTGACTGGCGAAGACCGCATAATCACAGTCATCGTGATTAACGGCAGTGCCAGCATCATCAACATTGCCACGCAGGAAGCTATGTAACGAATATTGGTTGAACGATCCTTCAATAACCTGAGCATGCCAGCCAGCAGCAACGCCACCAGCGTTCCCTGCCAAAGAAAATGGAGCAAAGCCCAACCCAAAGCCATCACCAACGGTTGCGATAAAAAACTTTCCAGCAAATTCATTGCGCTCCCCTTTCCAGTTCATCCAGCAATTGCCGAATCTGCGCCAGTTCTTCGGATTGCGCAGGTTTCGCGGTCAGGGCCTGCATTACCAATTGCGAAGCGGAACCGCCGAATGCTTTTTCCAGCAAATTGTCCACAAGCTGCTTTTGCGTCTGTTCCTGTGTCAATCGAGCCTGATACACATGCGTTCGTTCAGCATCGTCGCGTTCGACCAATCCCTTTTCGGTCATGATCTGCATCATTTTCAGCACCGTGGTATAGCCGGTTTCGCGGTCCGCATTCAGCGCTTCCAACACCTGTCGCACAGTGCTGGGACCAAGCCGCCACAGCACTCGCAGAATGTTCAACTCAGCGTCAGTTGGTCGCGGTAAATCCTGATTGCTCACGTGATTCTCCTCTGCAATTTCGATTGTTTCGTGTTGTTTTGGCTTATACACGAAGACTTTCGTAGAAGTCAACGAAAAGTTTCGTAGACGGCAGATTTAACCGCTAAGTACTGAAAAGTAACGCTTTGGAGTTTTGGCTGAGGAAATTGTATTTTGGGGTGCCGATCCAAACTGCATGAACCGGCACCCGATTTTGAGGTCGGAATTACTCACACCGAAGTGCGATCATCGGATCAACTTTCGTCGCTCTTCGCGCTGGAATCCAGCAGGCCAGCAGCGCAACCACAATCAACAATGCCGAAATTGCGGCGAAGGTCACTGGATCAGTGGTTGTTATGCCGTAAACAAATTTCGACAATGTTCCTGCAATGGCCCACGCGGCCACAACTCCAATGACCACGCCAAGCAGCGCCAGCCGCATTCCCTGGCGCATCATCAACCGCAACACGTCACCCGCCGTTGCACCCAACGCCATACGAATGCCGATTTCGTGTTGCCGCTGCGACACGGCGTACGACGTCACGCCGTACACTCCAATTGCCGCCAACAGCATCGCCGTCACCGCAAAAGCACCAAAAATCACCAAACTAAACCGCCGCGTGTCCAGGGAAGACGTGACCACGTCGGGCAAAGTCTGGAATCGCAAAAAGGCTTCCCGGCTGAGCGATTCCGTGATGGAGCGCATGGCAGAAATGGTCGAACTTGCAGGAAGCGACGCACGCACCACATAAGACTGGTTGGACACTTGCCACCATTGCGGACGCTGCAAGGAATGAGCATACACCGTTGGTTCGACGGGTTGATCCAGGCCACCATCGCG
>CAYLJQ010000333.1:0-5367 GCA_964383955.1 uncultured Heliomicrobium sp.
CCCGCGTTCATCTGCTAAGGCGGAAAAAGGCGGCGAAAACCATCATCGCCGCAAAATAATTTCGCGCGAATTACAGACCAAGCTGTTGGCTGCTGAGGTAGTAATACAGCCCTTGTCTTGCCATCAGTTCTTCGTGGGTGCCTTGCTCTACCAGCTTTCCTTTTTCGATGACCAGAATCAGGTCGGCGTCACGAATGGTGCTCAAGCGGTGCGCAATAACGAACGATGTGCGGCCTTTGAACAATTGGCTCATGTTGTCTTTGACGGCTTTTTCCGATTCGGTGTCCAGAGCTGAAGTCGCTTCGTCGAAAATCAGGATGGGCGGTTTGTTGTACACCGCGCGAGCAATCGCCAAGCGTTGCCGTTGTCCGCCAGAAAGCGCAATGCCGGTTTCGCCGACGCGGGTTTCGTACCCCAGCGGCAAGCGATCCACGAATTCATGCGCGTTGGCAACTTTTGCCGCCCAGATGACGCGGTCCGTGTCAGGCTCTTCGTCGCCAAAAGCGACGTTTTTGGCGATGGTGTCGTCGAACAGGTAGTTTTCCTGCAGCACAAAGCCAATCTGGCGGCGCAGATCGCGGTAACGAAGCTTTCGCTGTTCGACGTCGTCGAAGAAAATCGCGCCGCTGGTCGGTTCCAGCATCCCGGCCAGGCATTTCACCAGCGTCGTTTTGCCGGACCCGCTGCGGCCAACAATGGCGATGGTTTTTCCGGCAGGAATATCCAACGAAATGTCGTCCAGGATTTTGGCCGAATCGCTTCCGCCATATTGAAAGCTGACGTTCTGCAACCGCACGCGGCCTTCCAGGCTGCGAACCGGTTTGAGATTGGAATGATCGGTTCCCTGCTCCGGCTCCGATTCAAAAATGTCGTTCATCCGGTTCAACAGCACCGAAGCGAATTGCCAGTTATCCCACATCGAAAGCAGCGTCAGAATCGGCGCGTTGGCCATTGCCACAAGAGAGTTGAACGCAACCATTGCGCCAATGGTCATTTCACCGCTCATAACACGATTGGCAGCGACAAACAGAAACAATGCCATTGAAAGAAAGCCAACCGTTTGCACAGCGCCTTCGTAACCCATCATCAGAAAGTTCGACTTGAATTGTTTCTTGGCCAGGCCGTGAAATTCGCCCAGCATTTTTTCGCGGAGGCTGGATTCCGCGCCCAGCGCTTTGACCGTTTCGATTCCCTTGATGGCGTCAATCTGGTGCGAACTGTATTTGCCGTACGCTTCTTCCAGTTCGTCGAACATCGGCCCCAGCCGCTTGCTGGAATACTTCATCAAACCCGCATACATCGGCGCAACAGCCAGAAAAACAGCCGCCAGCATCGGGCTGTAAAAAAACATAAGCGTGACGGCGGCAACAATCTGCGCAATCGAAGTCAGCCCGTTGACGCCGTTCTGGACTAGAAATTCGCGCACTTGCCGCACACCCTGAATGCGTCGCTGAATATCGCCGGTTTTGCGCGCGGCGAAATAGCTGAGAGGCAATGCCAGCAATTTGCGCGTAATGAAATCCAGCGAAGACGAATCCACACGCACAGCCACGAAGCTGAGCAAGTAGCGTTGCACCAGCATCGCCGCAGTCATAAACACCAGCACCACCAGCATTGTGCCGATCATCATCGTCAACAAACTGGAATCGTTTTCGACCAGAACGCTGTCAACGATGACTTGCGTAAACACTGGCAGCAGCATTTGCAACGCGCTGACGATGACGGCCAAGCCTGTGGCTTTGGCAAAAATGCCCTTGAATGGGCTTAGAAATGGCATCAGCCAGCCAAAACCGGTTCGGGTTTCCGGCGCTTGTTCGAAGGCTTCTGTGTAATCAAACAGCGCGGCGTACCCGTTCCATTTTTCGTCCAGCTCCTTGCGCGTGATTTTGCGAATGGAACTTGCCGGGTCGGCAATCCAGGCGTGCGTATCGTTCACGTCGAACAACACCACCCAATGGTAATTGTCCCAATGAATAATCGCGGGCAGCGGCATTTGAGGAAGATTGCCCTTGGAAGCTTTGACCGAACGGGCAGCCAGTCCCAAAGCTTCGGCTCCCTGACACAAACCGCGCAAACTGGTTCCGTCCGTCGCCGTGTGAACCACCTGGCGAATGCGCGTAATGGAAACTTTGCGGCCAAAATGCCGGCAGACCATTGCCAGGCTGGCTGCGCCACAATCCATTTCATCAATCTGTTTGATATGCGGAAAGCTGCGAACCCGTTTGCCTTTTACAAAATGGCCGTCTTCCGTGGCGAACGGCCCAATCTGGGCAACGGTTTTTCGTTCGTCCAGTTGCAGCGGACTGACCTGCTCTATCGGTTCGGCGTTGGCAGGCAGAATTTCGTGCGCGAAATCCAGGGGCAATCGCGCGGTCTTTTTGTAATCGTACGCGGTGATGCGTTCTTCAATCTTTGATTTGAATTCGGGGAACCCGGCGTACAGTTTGCCGAAGGTTTTTTCGTTGATGCGGATCAAGCGGCAATCGGTCATTGCTTCCACCGTCGCCCCGCGCGGTTGGTTGCGTGCGATGGAAAGTTCGCCGAACAAATCGCCTTTGCGCAAAAAAGCCAATTCGCGTTGCCGCGTGCCTTGCGTTTCCCAAACTTTCAAGCGGCCCTCTTCGACAATGAACATCGGGCCTACTTCGTCGCCTTGGCGAATGACGGCTTGACCTGCACCCACGCTCAAGACTTCGGCTTCCAGCGTCAACAGCTTCAATCCGTCGGCAGGAAGTTTGGCTAGCGGCGTGTACAGTTTGATGAAGTTGGCCAATTGGCGATGGCGCTGTTCGATGTCGAAATAGGTTTTGACTTCGGGATGATTCGAAAGCAGCGCCTGAAATAAAGAAGGTTCGAGTTTGTAAGCTTGCACATCGCTACTGGCGCGGACAGTAGTCGTGCGTTTGCCAACCAGGGAAGGATCAAGCAAACCCGTTGCGCCAAAGGTTTCGCCGGGTTTCAGAACGTTCAACGGAATTTCTTCGCCATTGTCGCCGCGTTTGACCATTCGCGCGCGACCTTCGGCCAGTACATAAACGGCGTCGGTTTCTTCGCCTTCGCGAATGATGTCGCCGCCGAATCCGAAACTGGCGGGAACAAAACAATCCATCACCAGCCGTTTCAATTCGTCCGGCAAAAACATCATCATCGGCAATTCTTCAAGCGCTACGCGTTTGTCGGTCATTCGCCCCTCCTGGCTTCTACAACATCCATTTCACTTGTTCACTAATCGCCTGCTCCGTCCAACTTGTCAGAATGGCGCGTTCAGCACGTTCCCGAATCTGGGGATCGTTTGCGACGGGCATTTTCTTGGCGGCAATGGAAAAGAGCGGAAAGCCTTGATGCAGCTTTACGGGTCCCAGCAAATCGCCTTGCCGAGCTGCCAGAAAATGCGGACGGGCATTGGCGTCCATTTCGTCCAGGTAAAAATCCCATTGGCGCACCTCAGCACGGGCATCAGTGGCAACTTCATCCAGCGTCAATCCGTCTTCGGTGACACACCAAACGGCTTCGCGGGCAATGCGCTCTTCGGCAAACCACAAACAGCGACAATCAAAGCGAATCCAATCCAATCGGTGATCGGCAATTTTGGTTTCGATCAAGTTCGGCGTCACAGTTTTTTGCCGTTCGCGCTCGAATTCAGTTTCGATGCAGGCGATCAGATCGCGTGGTGCCTGACGCTGGTCCTGATCACCCGCACCGAACGGACCGGATCTGGCGGCAATTGCCGCATGTCCGGCCAGCCTAAAAGCCCATTCGCCGAGTTTGTCAGCGCAAGTCGCATAACTTTTGATCACTTGGGAAATTTCGGCATCGCTGACAGGATGCGCGGCAAGTATTGCGTCCAACTTGGCCTGACAGCTTTCGATCAACAATTGCCCGCGCAGATAACTCATCAAATCTTCCAGGGTCACTTCCCAACGGTTCAGCCAGGCTTGCGTTTCGTCGGCGCTGATTAAATTGTGAGCGTAGCGAAACCCCGTTAACGCTTCGCGAGTTGCTTTGGCATCCGGAAGCGGGCCGTTTGCGGCAGCATATTTCTGGCAGGCCAGCGACTGCCGCGTCCATTCCACCAACCGCGCCCATTCGCCCCAGACTTCCGCGGCGGCAGTAATTTCTTCCCAACCAAATTCAGTTTCGTTGACGATAAACACGGCCATTACTTCCTTTCTTTGATTTCTTCATCTGTTAAGGCGAAAGGTGGCGGCCAAAACTATCATCGGAAAAAAAATAATTCGAAGGATAGACTTGCTGAAGGTTTTCTTTATGACTGATGTATTCCCTTTGCGAGCAGCACTTTAGCTACAAACGCCAAAACGCCAGGCCGCAGCAATCCGAAAAAATTCTTCTCAGTTGATAGTTTTTGCCATTTTCTTTCGCCTTTGCAGTCGAGCGTGAAATGAACGCTCTACCTCAAAATGACTTTCAACGGAGGCGTGATGAACTTCGGATTAACGATTATGACTTTGGGCGTTTGGTTTTTGATGGCGCAGAAAATGCCGACCTGGAGCTGGTTCGTAAAAGTAAAAAGCTGGTTTCCGTCCCCTGTAGCCTTTTTGTGGGATGCCTGGGCAGGCTGCGTATTTTGCGGAGGATTCTGGATTGCGCTGCTGCTGAAATCGGTCACGGGCTTGGTTACAGTTAATGAATTGAGTCACTTGCATCCACTGCTGGCATTTCCGCTGGACGCGCTGGCGACCACGACGCTGGGCGCGTTGACGCTGAATCTGACCGGTCCATTGAATTTGTTGCTGACCGCCGCGCGCAACAAACAGGAAGCCGAAAATCGCAAGGCAGCCAGTCAACAAGCTGCGCCCGCACCCGCAGCAGCGCCCGCTCAAGCGGCGTCTTAATCCTGAAAAATATTTTTTGCGGAATGATAGTTTTCCACGTTTGCTTTCGCCTTCATCAACGAACGCAAAGAACTATGGTGCTCTGAAACGACAAAAGGAGATCGAAATGAACCAGCAAGCTAATGAAACGATTGATTCTTTGACCAGCGAAGACGCTGAAGATCAGGACTTTTTTGAATTCGCAGACTTGAACCTGACCGATGAACAACTCGCCGAAATCAAAGGCGGGCCGGGCAGCGGATGGTGTACTCAGTGTTCGGTCGTGTTCAACAATCACAATGAAACGACTCTCAACGACGATAGCGACGTTGAAGACGATTTCCTGCAATTCGCTGACCTGGACCTGACCGATGAACAACTTGCCGAAATCAAAGGCGGACCGAGCGCTACCTGGTGCACTCAATGCGTGGTCGTTTACGGCAATCACAATGAAACGACCGTCAGCGATGAAAGCGACGTTGAAGACGATTTCCTGCAATTCGCTGACCTGGACCTGACCGATGAACAACTTGCC
>CAYLJQ010000333.1:5467-7673 GCA_964383955.1 uncultured Heliomicrobium sp.
TGCAATTCGCTGACCTGGACCTGACCGATGAACAACTTGCCGAAATCAAAGGCGGGCCGGGCTGGTGTATTCAATGTGGGGGCATCTATAGCAATCACAATGAAACGACCGTCAGCGACGAAAGTGAAGCTGAAGATGACTTCCTGCAATTTGCCGATTTGAACCTGACTGACAAACAACTCGCAGAGATCAAAGGAGGCCCCGGCTCTACTTGGTGCAGTCAATGCTTGGTCATTTATAGCAATCACAATGAAACGACCGTCAGCGACGAAAGTGAAGCTGAAGACGATTTCCTGCAATTCGCTGACCTGGACCTGACCGATGAACAACTTGCCGAAATCAAAGGCGGGCCGGGCTGGTGTATTCAATGTGGGGGCATCTATAGCAATCACAATGAAACGACCGTCAGCGACGAAAGTGAAGCTGAAGATGACTTCCTGCAATTTGCCGATTTGAACCTGACTGACGAACAACTTGCCGAAATCAAAGGCGGGCCGGGCGGTGGATTTTCCTGCACTTGGTGTGGTGTGAATGGCGGCAACCATAATGAAACGATGGAAGAGGAAGAAGAGCACCCCAACGCTTTTGACAGCAGCTTGGCCGACCTGGAACCCAATACACAAATTCAGGGTGGAGTAACCAAACGCATCTGGGACTACATCCGAAGCAACAATTGATCCTTATACTGAGGCCTGCCAGGCAGCGCGATTGCCTGTCGTCCGGAAAACTTACTAAAAAAGGCGTGGAGGAATTCCCTTCACGCCTTTTTATTTGTGCCGTAGATCTGTGCCAACAGCCCTAAATAATCTTTGATCCATTGATAGTTTTGTCGATTCGTTTCCGCCTTACTCAGTGAGCAGGAAAGCTCCTGCAAACAAACGAGAAACAATTGAGACCATTTCACAAGGAGACAGCGATGGAACAGCAGACGACGAACAGCACGCAAATCACACCGGTTGAAACGGTGAAACGAATTTTGAATGTCACGGAAAGCCTGGGCCTGTTTTACAACGCCGCCAATGGGCATCACTCGCTTCGGGCGTTACAGCAGGTGCCGTTGAATTCCGTGTTGCACACGTTCGGCGCGCGCGAATTCGTTCAGCGTCCCACGTACCTGTCGGTGCAGGTGGACGACAACAAACACATTCTTCTGGCTCCGGAGTTTTTGCAGTACATCAACCATAGCTGCGAACCGAATACGTTTTTTGACACGAAAACCGGTCAGGTCTTGGCTCTCAGAAGCATCGCACCCAACGAAGAAATCACCTTCTTTTACCCTTCGACGGAATGGTCAATGACGCAACCGTTCACCTGCTTTTGTGGAGCAGCCAACTGCCTCGGTCAAATCCAGGGCGCGGCCCATTTGAGCAAAAAAGCATTGGCGAAATATCGCTTTGCCGAACACATTCAGCGCCGACTGGTTCGCTCGGTTGGCGAATACTGGAAAACGACGCGCGAATTGGCGCTTGATGCGATGACAGAATGTCTTCGCGCCACCTTGCTGCCGACCATTCCCAAGGAATCATTTTAAGAAAAGAAAACAGGAGGGAGATTGTTATGAATTGGATGACTTGCACTTTATCAGCGACAGCCTTGTACGGCGTGTGGGGCGTGCTCAGCAAACTGGCTTCGAATCGTATGGGCATCAAAAGCCTTTTCATTTATGACTGTCTGGTGTTTTTCATCGGCGGGTTGGTGGTGTTGTACATGAACGGTTTCAAGGTCGAAACCAGCCCTGGCGGCATTTTGTTTAGCCTGCTGTACGGCGCAACGGGAATGATCGCCACGTTTCTGTTCATCATCGCCATCAGCAAAGGAAAAGCGTCTTTGGTGACGGGCATTACCGCCGTTTACCCGGTTGTGACAATCATTCTTGCAATGATCATTTTCAAAGAAGCCATCACCTTGAAACAGTTTTTGGGAATCGCTCTTTCCGTTTCCGGCGTGGCGTTAATCACAGTCAAATAATCCGTCTGTTGAAACGTTTATTTATCCAGTGAAAGCAGAAAGATGTCGGCTTGGTGAGCGGTTGAGGTGTAAAACAGGCGGCGATTGTCACGAGTCAAACCCAGTGTAGAAATCAGGTCTGTTGGATGAGAAATAATATGTTTGGGGACTTTGGTTTTGATGTCTACCACCCAAACCTGATGCTCGGCCAGTTTGCCCTTGCCTGAATGCGTGAAAAGAATATGGCGGCTATCGGCCA
>CAYLJQ010000334.1:0-7571 GCA_964383955.1 uncultured Heliomicrobium sp.
GCTGAATTCGTGTCGCTTGACTGACAGCCAGCTACTAACGTCACGAAAAGACAGAAGAAAACAGCAAGATCCTTCACTTTCATAACTTCCGAATCGTTCAATCGCCAAGCCGTTTCATCTCTTCAAAAGTTGCGTAGAATTCATCAGACGAAAATTGTTCGTGAGATGTAACCATCATAACGTCGTTGGAGTTGCAGCAGTGTGATCAAGCTGCACGTAATAACGACTGCTCAACCGCTTCTGGTAAGCCCATTTCTACAAACCAACTCGCCGGATAAAGATAATCTTCGCCGCTTTCATCAACCACGCGAAGATCGCCATCTGCCGCAGCACTTTCATCCGGTAGCACACGATAAATTTTATGGAGTTCCAGCGAAGCCGGATATTCGAAGTTGTTGATACAAACTGCGAATTGGAGCGCTTCTTTTTTCTGAGGTTTCATAAGCTTCAATCCAGATAGTGTTTTCGTTTGAATTCTTTTCTGCCGATGCCGTGGGCTTCATACCAGTGCAATTCTGCAAGCCGCTCGTTGCCGTTGGCAAGGCGAACTCGAGCGACGCCTTTCATTTTCCGCCAGCGGCCTTTGCCGTAAAGTTTGCGTAATCGGCTCAAATCCCGAATGGAATTGCCAACCGCGATAGACTCAATGTCGGTAATCTCGCTGATGATCTCGAAATTCACCGGAACCGCCTTTACGAAAATTTTTGGTTACGACAGCAGCAATTCTAAATCCTCACGCCCCAAATCCCGAATCAAGCTGTTATCGGCGCTGATGATGGCGTCGGCCAGATTGCGTTTGTTGCTTTGCAGTTGCAGCACTTTTTCTTCGACGGTGTCGCGCGCAATCAACCGATGGGCAAAGACTTTGTTTTCCTGACCGATGCGGTGGGCGCGGTCAATGGCTTGCATTTCGACTGCGGGGTTCCACCACGGGTCCAGCAGAAAGACGTATTCCGCCGCCGTCAGGTTCAAGCCCGTGCCGCCAGCTTTCAAGCTGATTAAAAACAGGCTGACGTCAGGGTCTTTTTGGAAGCGTTCGACGTGTTTCTGACGGTCGCGGCTGCGGCCGTCCAGGTACTCATAAACGACTCCCATTTTATCCAAACGGTCGCGCACGATGGTGAGCATTGAAGTGAATTGCGAAAAGACCAGCGCTTTGTGATCGCCTTCCAGAACTTCGTCAATCTGTTCCAGCAACAGGTCAAGTTTGGCGCTGTCCTGATCGGCCAGCTTCGGATTGATCAGGCCGGGATGAATTGCCGCCTGGCGCAAACGCAGCAGCGCTTCCAGCACCTGCATCTTGGATTTCGCCATGCCTTCGTTGGCGATGCGGTCCAGCAGCGTGCCCCGGTAATGGTCGCGCAGTTCGTTGTAAAACTTGCGCTGATCCGGTTCCAATTCGCAATAAAGCGTCTGTTCCAGTTTGGCTGGAAGCTCTGTGGCGACTTGCTGTTTCGTTCGGCGCAGAATGAAGGGACGCAAGGCATTCGCCAGCAGTTTGCGCGTTCCTTCGTTTGGATTGCGCGCCCCCGCACCCGCCAGTTTGAAAACAGAAGCCGCGCCGAGCATTCCGGGATTCAGAAATTCAAACAGGCTCCACAATTCACCCAGGTGATTTTCGATTGGAGTGCCGCTCAGCGCCAGACGATGATTGCCCTGAAGCATGCGCGCGGCTTTTGCGGAGGCGGAACTGGCGTTTTTGATCCATTGGGCTTCGTCCAGCACGACGTAATCGAACTTCGTGTCTTTCAGGTCTTCCACGTCGTTACGCAGCGTGCCGTACGTGGTCAGAATCACGTCGTAATCTTCGAAATGCGCGGTTTCGCCTTTCTGCCGCGACTGCCCAGTGTGGTCCAGCACACGCAATTCAGGCGTGAAGCGCGCAGCTTCCTGTTGCCAGTTGAAGACCAGCGATTTGGGAACGACGACTAAAGATGGAGGGACTGAGGGACTGGGGGATGGGGAGACGGCGGGAGCTTTCGCTTTACTGGCTTTAGTTGTCTTCTTGCTCTTTTTCCCTTTTTCTCCCTCCCTCTGTCTCTCCTTCTCTCCCTCTCTCAACTGACGGCGCGATTCCAGCAACGCCAAGACCTGTGGCGTTTTGCCTACGCCCATGTCGTCGGCCAGACAGCCGCCAAAACCGAAGCGCTGCAAAAAGTCCATCCAGCCCAAACCTTCTTTTTGATACCCGCGAAGTTCGCCGACGAAGCCTTCGGGCTGTTCGATGGCCTGGATGCCTTCAAAATCCTGCAACTCGGCGCGCTTTTGCGCAAAGGCTTTGTCAAAACGGATTTCGGGCTGCGCGGCCAGGAACGCATCCAGCAGGCCAATCTGCGTGCTTTGAAAACGCAGTTTGTCGCCTTCCACTTTGCCCAGTCCCGCCAGCAAACCATACTTTTGCAGCCACTCTTCCGGCAGCAAACCGTAAGTGCCGTCACCCAGCGCGACAACATTTTCGCCGCGTTTGAGCGCTGCCAGCACTGCGGGCAACGCAACCTTGACGCCGTCAAAGTCGAATGTTCCGTGCAGGTCAAACCAGTTAATACCGGATTTGATCTGCATGTTGATGTCACCTGACTGGCGATAGACCTTGCCTTCGGCTTCGACGTGCCAGCCGTCTGCCAGAAGCTCCCGCACAACACGCGGCAATTTATTTTGCGCCAGCCGCCAGCGTGGATGCTTGTTTTCGGCATCGGGCGGATGCATTTGCCAGCCTGCTTCAATCAAACGATCCACTGCCGCACGCTCGGCGGCTTCATCTCGCAAACTGAAGGTGTGCGCTTCGGCATTGTAAAACCCCTGCTGCGCATCGTATGCGCCGACGACGGCTTTGCCGTATCCAAAGGCCAATCTGCCGCGCAGTTCATCACGGTCGGTCCAATTATTCTTGTCGGGTGTTTTGATTTTCAGTCGTGGACGCGGCGTAATTTGAATCGTCTCGAATTGCAGTTCCGGCGGCAAATCCAGCGGCGGCAGCGCAGGTTTAGAAAGTAATTCGCTTAAAAATTCGGCGCACATGTCTTCGGGCACGTGCATCGTCTTGTGCTTCTGCAACAGCTTCACCCAGGGAAAAGCATCGCCGTGCTCGTAGGTCATGGCTTGATCGCGTGTGAAGAAAACTTTGGCTTCCGTCAACAAGACCGGCTCTGACAACGCCATGCGCTCATCGCCGCGCGCCAAAATCCCGCGCACATCGTAACCGCCTTCTGCTGGCTCCATGATTACCTGGAATTGCCAGGTTTCGCCGTCATCCCAGGTCAGCGGCAACCATTCCACCAAATCGTTCTCGTTCGGATGCTGAGGCGTTTTCAACCGCAGATAAGCGCGCCCTGTCTGGCAGATTGTCGGAAGCAAAATGTCCGGTTGCGCTTCCAACAAGCGATAACGCGGCATGGTGGCAGCCGTGACATACCCGTAACCATAAGCGTATTCGGTGCGGTCATGGTGTTGCGACGCCCCCAGTAGCATTGACAAAATGTAGCGGTCATTTGGGTCGGGCAGGTGATTCAGCACTCCGCGGTTGAACCCGGAAAACCTGACATTGCCCCATTCCCCATCTTTTCTGCGGTCGCGATAAAACATTTCCAGGTAAACGCCATCTCCCTGCGAAGTCGCAGGAACATCAATGACGTAAACGATTTGTCGCGTTGATGGCCACGCTTCCTGCTGCGCGATCGGCGCAGGCGGGACTTCCAAATCACCAAGTTGTTTTTTCCATTTGTCCGGGCGCGGCGCTTCAGCCAGTTGGGCGGCCAGAGAAGGGCTTAAGTGGTATCCCTTTTCGGCAAAGTCCCATTTGACCAGTTGCAGAGGCTCGTTGCCGTTTTCCCCCTGCAAGGCTTCGTGGCGATCGGCTTCGACGATCACGGCCCACAAATGCTCGCATGCCTTGTTTCTGGCAAAGTGAGGGCAAGTGCATTCCGCTAAAACCTGTTCTTCATGACGAACAAGGACGACCTTAAAAGTTCGCAGTAACGCTTCAACCGCTTGCGGCGTGGCTTTTTTGATTTTTACCTTCCACTGCTGCTTCTGACCGCGATGCTGTAGTTTGTAATCGAAATTCTTTCGTAGATGAGTCGTGAGATACATTCGTTTTGGTACTTTATTTATCTTCGATGCTCAGTGAGTTCTACTTCCACTAAGGCATCATAAAATGTCGCTGCTGCTCCCAAATCCGTCAGCCCTTGGGACGTCACGTCGTTGGCGTTGCAGCCGTCGCCGGAAAGTTTCTTCCACCAGATGGAAAGCGCGACCACGACGCCAGGACGGGCTTTGTCTGTGACGTGGGCCGTAACTTTAAAATCGCCCCGGTCGTTGAAAACGCGAACGCGGTCGCCGTCTTTGATTCCGCGCAACCCCGCGTCGTCAGGGTGAATTTCCAGGCGCGGCTCTTTTTCGGCTTTCACGAAGCTTGGCAAATTGGCAAAACTGGAATTCAGGAAGTTGTGCGCCGGTGGCGAAATCACAGCCAGCGGATATTTCTTCGCCAGTTCGGGCGCTTCCTGCACAGTTTCACGCGGCGCGATGTACATCGGCAGCGGATCAATTCCCTGCTTGGCCAGTGCCTCACTGAAGAATTCGCATTTGCCTGAAGGCGTAGGAAAATTGCCTTCGGCAAACGGCGCGAAACGTTCAGGAACGTTCAATCGCACCCAGCCGCGCTCTTTCAGGTCTTCCAGCGTAATGCCTTGCATCCTCGGATTCGAGCTGGAAAGAGCCTGGCTGGCGATCTCTTCATCAGAATCCTGGAAACAATCATCGGTGAAACTCATCCGTTCGGCAAGTAGGCGGAAAACTTCGCTGTTCGGTTTGGCTTCGCCGATGGGTTCGATGGCCGGCTGATTCAGCAAAACATACAGGTGGCCGTAAGCGCGGTGAATGTCCCATTGTTCCAGTTGCGTTGTCGCGGGCAGCAAAATGTCTGCGTAATCGGCCGTGTCGGTTTGGAAAATTTCGTGAACGACTGTGAACAAGTCTTCGCGTTTGAACCCGGCGATGACTTTGCGCGAATCGGGCGCGACGGCTACGGGGTTGGAGTTGTAGACGTAAATTGCGCGAATCGGCGGGTCGAGCGGTTCCAGCGTTTCCGTCGGAGCATCTTTGGCATTGAATGATTGCACACGCTGGAAGCCCAGTAACGCATCGCCAATGGCGGACATATTGATCGTTCGCGGGTTGTTCCAGATCAAATCGGGCCTGGCCAGCGCGGTCGTGTTCATCCCAAAGGTGCCGGAAGTGGAAAGCAGCGCGCCACCAGCGGCATCGCGCCAAGCTCCAACCAATGCTGGCAAACAAGCGACGGTTCGCACGGCCATGCCTCCGCCAGCGTGCCGTTGCATCCCGTAATTCAATCGAATGATCGAAGGTTTGGTCTTCGCATATTCACGCGCCAGGCTGACAATCGTCGCTTCGTCCAAGCCAGTGATCTTGGCGACTTTGGATGGCGGATATTCCATCACGCGTTCGCGCAGCAACTCAAAACCGAGCGTGTATTTTTCAACGTAATCGGCGTCAATCAGATTTTCCTGGATGATGACGTGCATCATTGCCAGCGCCAGCGCGCCATCGGTTCCAGGCAACAGAGCGATATGTTGATCGCATTTTTCGGCGGTCAGGCTACGGTAAGGATCAATGGCGATGATGCGCGCGCCCTTGCGCTGGGCTTCCAAAATCTTCGGCCACAGGTGAACGTTCGACGTGATGACGTTCGATCCCCAAATCAAAATCAGTTTGGCTTCGTTGAACCGTTCAGGATCAGTGCCCATGCTCAAACCCACGGTGGCTTTGTATCCGGCGGCTCCGGCGGAAGCGCAGATGGTTCGGTCCAGCAGCGATGCGCCAATCTTATGAAAGAAGCGGCGATCCATGCTTTCGCCTTGGACCATCCCCATAGTTCCGGCGTAGCTGTACGGCTGAATGGCTTGTGGATTGTCGGCGGCAATTTCCTTGAACTTGGCGGCGATGGTGTCGAGCGCTTCGTCCCAGGTGATGCGCTGAAATATGCCTTTGCCCTTTTCGCCAACACGCTTCATCGGGTAAAGCACGCGCTGCGGGCTGTAGGTGCGTTCCAGATACCGATTGACCTTTGTGCAAAGAAATCCGTTGGTTGTCGGATGATCTTCCGCGCCTTTGACTTTGATGGCCTTGCCGTTTTCGACGGTCGTAACAAGTGCGCAGGTGTCCGGGCAATCGTGCGGGCAAGCACCGCGAATAACTTTGAGAACCGAGGAAGTAGATTGGTCGGATGACATCAGGCGATCTCCTTGATGAATATTGGGTGAATGTTGGAAATCAGATTATATCTGCTTCCCTCACCTTTCGTAGAGACCACCTGACCGGAATGATTCAGTCTATGTGATTTTGATTTTTACTTCCCCGATGGGAACTTCGGAGAGTTCAACCGGCACCTCATCTGCTGTTTCGGCGAGCAAAGTAATGTGGATGGGCGCCTCGGCCGGGGCAACCAACGCGGCGGTTTCACTGATGTCTAAAACCTGGTCGCCCAAAGTAATGCCTTGGCTCACTGGCGTGGTTGAGTGCGAAGGGTGATGGTTGTGATGGTGGCCGGTCGGTTCTAGTTCGTTGTTGTGATTATGATTATGGTTATGACCGGTCGGTTCTTGTTCGTTGTTGTCACAGCCGAAAATTCCGAAGGCTCCTGCGTAATGTGGGTTATCAGCCATTTGTGTCTTGCGGTTCGCGTCTGGCTGGTTAACGAAAATATGGATGAGGAAAGAGCCGCAATCTGTCCGCAGGTCGCGAGCATGCAATTGGACGCGACGTAAACGCGGGCTGATGGGAGCAAGCAATTCAAAGACAACCGGCGACACAGGCGCGGCAAGAGAACCATAATCATAGTCGTAATGTGATTCGGTTAGGTGATCCATCACGTCTGCGACAGTTTTTCCTGGAAAACCGGGCAGCGGCATCGCCAATTGCTCCGCCGTCAGCGTGGTTCCAGGATGCTGCCTTTGCCAATGAGCCCAGTAGCGATCCACGGATGCGTGGTGCGCCCAAAAGAGCGGATCGTAAGCAGCCTGCAATCCCTGCATTGCCCCTCCTGTCCAGGCATGGACGGTATTGTGGGGCATTAGGATCAGCTTGGTGAACTCTTCGAAGCTTGCCACTTCCGGCCTTAAGGCTGCTTCCACCTGCGTGCGCAAGGCACGCAGGGACACAGGCGAACGCCCGGACCGGCGCGTCGGTTGCGAGTTTGGCAACAAGGCGTGATGAAGCGGATTGTCTGTCAATTGCGAAAGAACGGAGCCATCGGCTTGCGGCGTGTTCCTTAAGTACTGCCTGTCACGGAAGGCCTCTGGAATGCCCTGCTGCAACGTCAGGTCATCTGTCCAGTCCCAAAACGGCAGGCTTAGATCAGGTAGATCGGGGCGTAGTTGGCGCAACGCCGTTTCCAGCCGAAAGATATACTCCCGATGCCAAGCAAGGAAGAGCGGGAACTGATGTTGGCATGATGTGATGTGAAGTTGCGCCAGGGCTTGAAATCCTGCCGGCCCAGTGTCCTGTTGCACAGCTTGAAATCGCTTACCGACAAGCGTGCCGGTGTGCAACGT
>CAYLJQ010000335.1:0-7568 GCA_964383955.1 uncultured Heliomicrobium sp.
GTCAAACCCACGAACACGAAATCATGGCGGAATACGTCAGCTTGCTTTCGATTCCGAACGTGGCTTCAGACACGGCGAATATCGGGCGCAATGCGAACCTGATTGTTCAGATGCTGGAACGTCGAGGCGTGAAAACTCGTTTGCTGGAAGTTCCTGAAGCTCCGCCCGTGGTGTACGGAGAAATTCTGACGCCGGGTGCGACGCGGACTCTGATTTTTTACGTGCATTACGATGGTCAACCCGTTGAACCCGCCAAGTGGGTTGGCGGCGATCCGTTCAAGCCGACGTTGCGTTCGGCGGCGATTGACGCGGGGGGTAAAGACATTCCGTTTCCAGCCAAAGGCGAAAAGTTCGATCCCGAATGGCGGCTTTACGCCCGTTCAACTGGTGACGACAAAGCGCCTGTGATTGCCATTTGCGCGGCGCTGGATGCACTGAAGGCCGGCAAGATTACTCTCAACGCCAACATCAAGTTTTTCTTTGAAGGTGAAGAAGAAGCTGGTTCGCCGCATCTGGAAAAGATCGTGGAAAAGTACCGCGACTTGCTGAAAGCCGACGCCTGGCTGATTTGCGATGGTCCCGTGGATCAAACCCGGCGGCAGCAGATTTATTTTGGCGCGCGCGGAGTCACAGGCTTTGAAGTTACGGTTTACGGTCCACGGCGTGAATTGCACAGCGGACATTACGGCAATTGGGCGCCGAACCCGGCTTTGATGCTCAGCAAACTGCTGGCTTCGATGAAAGATGACGATGGGCGAGTGCTGGTCAAAAACTTTTACGACGGCATTGAACCCTTGAGCGAAACTGAAAAACGCGCTTTTGCCGAAGCGCCGGACAACGACGGGTTGCTGAAGCGCGAACTTGGCTTGGGCTGGAGCGAAGGCGGCGGCAAAAAACTTGCC
Organism: uncultured Heliomicrobium sp.; assembly: GCA_964383955.1. Lineage (GTDB taxonomy): Bacteria > Acidobacteriota > Blastocatellia > RBC074 > RBC074 > RBC074. The sequence goes on from CAYLJQ010000335.1 coordinate 903, forward strand.
GAACTGATCAATCTGCCTTCGCTGAACATTCGCGGTTTTGTCAGTTCATCGGTTGGAGCGACAGCGCGCAACGTTGTTCCTTCAACGGCGACGGCTTCCGTGGACATTCGCCTGGTCAAAGGCGTGGATCACGTTGCGGCGGTGGATCGAGTCATCGCGCACATTCGCGCGCAAGGCTATCACGTGGTCGAATCCGATCCGGACGACGCGACACGGTTGAAATATCCGAAGATCGCCAAAGTCATTCGGCAAGGCGGTTACAACGCGTCCAAAACTTCGATGGATTTGCCGGTTTCAAAAGCCATCATCGCCGCCGTCGAAAGCGCCCACGGCAAAGTCATCAAAATGCCAACCCTGGGCGGCAGCGTGCCGCTATACATTTTCACCGACAATCTGAAAACGCCCTGCATCGGCATTCCCATCGCCAACCACGACAACAATCAGCACAGCGCCAACGAAAATATGCGGCTGCAAAATCTATGGGATGGAATCGAAACGATGGCGGCGCTGCTAACAATGAAATAAAGGATGAACAAAATGAATTCCGAATTATCTATCAAAGTGAAGGTCGCTCATCGCTTTAACGCTTCACCGGAACGGGTTTTTGACGCCTGGCTGAATCCGGAAATGCTTGGACAATGGATGTTTGGACGCAATGTTCGGGAAGAAGAAATCGTACGGCTTAGTGTAGACGCACGCGTTGGAGGTTTGTTTTCCTTTATCGTGCGCCGTCAGGGCGAAGAAATTGATCATATTGGCGAATACCTGGAAATCAATCGCCCACAACGGTTGGTATTTACTTGGGCCATACGACAGCCGGAGCCGGATAGCAGCCGAGTGATTATCGAAATCAATGCTGTTGAAAATGGCTGCGAACTCACTTTGACGCATGAGCTGCACCCGGACTGGGCAGATTACGCTGACCGCACCAAAACTGGATGGGCTAAGATGCTTGATGTGCTGGCGACGCAAGTTGGCTAAGATCCTTTGAAAATGCCGAGTGGCAGTAAGCATGCTGTTGAATACTTGCTTACTGCCATTCGATGGAGCGTTTACTGTCCCGCCTCTGCGTATCTCGACGGATTTTCTTCAGCCGACTTCGCGCAATCATCGCAACAAACGGTGATTTCCTTGCCGCCGACTTTGACCTTGATTCCGCCTTCGTTGATATCCCAATCGCATACCGGACATTTGCTCGTATTCATAAGATTTCCTTTCAGTTATGGGTTTTTGTTTTGCCGCAACCGCTACTCGGTTACGGCTCTTGTTCGACGGAAAGGATCGTACCAAGGCGGGAAAATTCAGACTTCCAGATTCTTGCTCATTTCGCGTAAGGAACGCTCGCTGGCGTTCAGGCGGGCTTCGGAAGGAGTGACGCCAAATTCTTTGCGGAATGTGTCTGTGAAATGGCTGTGGCTGGAAAACCCAAGTTCCAGCGCCAGAGAGGTCAGGTCATCGGCGCCTTCGGCCAATCGTTCCAGCGAAGCGCGCAAACGCAACTGCGTCAGGTAGCGATGAACCGGCACGCCGGTATGTTTTTGAAAAATGCGGGCCAAGTGGAACGGCGAAGTGAATACGGCGCGGGCGACATCGTCCAGGCTGACGGCTTCGGAAATTCGGGTGGCCAAATAGGTTTTGGCGGCTTCAGCGCGATCCGCGTGGTCGGAATCGGTTCCGTTTCGACGAGGTTTGCGCGGCAGGTCGTATCGCACATACGCAGCTTCCAGAACATCTGCAATCAGTTGAAGCGCCGTCACGTCCGCCCAAAGCGGTTCTAACGGTTCGATTTCGGCAGCTTCCAGCTTTCTGACCAATTCGCGGTGACGCCAAAAAATTCCGGAATCGCACGGGCCAATGACAAAAGGAAACGGACGTTCAGGATGTTCGTCCACCGTCGGGTCAAGTTCGCGCACGATGTCGTTCAAGATGCGCGGCGAAGCGGCCAAGATGGTTCCGCGATCCCCACGGTCAGTCGGATGGCTGATTCGATACGTTGATTCTTTTGAAAAGAAAACTGCTTGATTGACATCGGCAGTCAGGCTGCGTTTGCCGAAATGTTTGGTGAATGCTCCGTGCCGCATCAACACAATCTGGTTGGCGTCCGCTTGTTCGTCGCCGCCTGGGCCGCCGCAATGGATGTGGCAACAGTAATCGCGCACGCCGACCAGCGGGCTTTCATGCATCGAACGGAACTTGAGCAGGTTGTCTGGCGGACGCGACATGCGCGCATCCTACGCAATCAACGATTTTGAATCAACGCTGTCTTTCCCAGTCAAAAGTTGAGCTTCAGGCCGAACTGAATCACGCGCGGATCGCCCGCCGAAGTAATCGTGCCAAAAGCCGCGTTGCCTACGACGCCGTTGGGATTCGCCAGCGGCGGTGTGTTCGTCAGGTTGAAGATTTCCGTGCGGAATTCGAAGTTTCGCGTTTCGCCAAAATGCGTGCGCTTGATGAACGCAATGTCCATCGTGCGGTACCCCGGACCGCGCACCGGATTGCGCGAAGCATTGCCCAGCGTGAACTGCGGTGCGACGGCAAACGCCGACGTATCAAACCACCGCGCGGTCGTCCGTTGGCCGCTTGGCAACATTGGATTGCGCAGCAGGTTCGGACGCTGCGTGCCGAATCCCGCGAAAGCATTGAAGTTTGTGATTTGTGTGACCGGGAAGGGAAGGCCGGATTGCAGCAAAATGGTTCCTGCGATTTCCCACCCGCCGAGCAATTTGTCGGCGATGCCGCCGAAGTGGAACAGCTTTCCTTTTCCGAACGGCAGGTCATAAGTAAAGCTGGTGACAAAGACATTCGGAATGTCGCCGGTCGAAACATCTTTTTCCAACGCTCGGTTGAAACTATCTGCCACGGGAAAATTGGCAACCGGCCCGGTCACGATTGAAGCGTCAAAGACCGATCCGGCATCGTCAATCAGCTTTGAACGCGTGTAACCGACTAGAAACGCCAGCCCTTGCGACATGCGTTTTTCCAGCTTCGCCTGCAAAGCGTGATAGCTGGTGTTGCCAACATTGTTTCGATACAAGCTGACAGTCGTGAAGCGCGGAAAAGGCCGCAGCAATTGCGCCCGTGGAATTGTTGGATCACCGATAGATGAAGAACGCGGAATCTGGCCGAAGTAAGGATTGGTCACTTGTTGCAGTAGCGTGTTTCCTTGCGCCAATTGTTCAGCAGTTAGTTGGTTGATGTTCGTGTCGGGAATGCCGACGTGCGTGATCTTCGATCCGGCGTAGGCGACTTCTACGACCATGTTGGGCGTGATTTCGCGCTGGAGTGCCAAATTCCATTGCTGCACATAGCCGCTGCCTAAATCTCGATCCACCGAAAACACGCCTTGCCCCAGGCCCGCGTCCGGCGTAGGCAAAATGGGTTGCACATTCGGCCCGGCGGAAAGCACAAATGCCGGAACGATGCCGTCAAGCGAACGCTGCGTGACCGTTTGAACGAAAGGAAATTGCGGGATGGTAAACGGCGTGGTGATTCCCGCCTGCTCTTGCCAAATCAAACCGTAACCTGCGCGCGCGACGGTTTTGTCGGTCAATCGGTAAGCAATACCGAGCCGTGGCCCGAAGTTGAGTTTGTGCAGTTCGCGCGCCGATTCGGGAAAACCGTTTTGCCCCAGATATTCCAGTTGCTGCGTTTGCAGGTTGAATACCGCGCCTTGATTGTCCGTTTCCGTGGAAGGGAAGTTCAGCGTGTACCGCAGCCCCGCGTTGACGGTCAGGCGCGAAGTGACTTTGAAATCATTCTGAGCGAAGAATTCCAGAATCTTTGCGCGCGGATGAATTGTCTGTCGCTGCAAATCAATCGAAAAATTGCTGACCTGTCCGAGCAAAAAGCTGGCGATGGCGTTGCCTGTCTGCCCCGAAAGCAAACTACTGGTCGTGGCGTTGCCCGGTTGCTGGCCGACTGTGTTCGCCGTCCCACGCGAATTGGAAAACGGCGCGGTGAAGTTAAAGATTCCGGTTGGCGAAGGCGGCTGCAACACGTTCAAGCGTTCAACGCGAAAATCCCCGCCGAACTTCAGCGAATGCCGCCCGCGTTGCCAACCCAGCGAGTCAAAAATTTGTGTCACATCTGTGTTGAACAGCGAATTGGTATTTGCCGATGGTCCAAGCTGTTGCAAGCCCGCAATGGTGAAAGTCGGCAGTTCATTTTGAAACGCACCGTTTTGCGGAATGCCGGGCAAGCCCAGGCTTTGCGAAGGCGGCGCATTCAATAGCAAGGCTCTGCGATCCAGCGAACGTCGCGTGTAGCCAAAGCGCAGTTCATTCAAAATATTTGTGGAAATGACTTTTTGATAGTTGCCGACAACTTGATAGCCACGGCTTTTCTGTACGCCGAGCGCGCTTTGCGTGATGGTGCCGCTGCCGTCTGGCAGAGGCGTAACGGGCGTTGCATCTTCATTGAAAAAGGAAAAGCGTCCGAAAAGCTGGTTGCGGTCAGAAAGCTGATGATCCAGCCGAACGTCGAATTGATCCTGATTCGTGCCTTCGTTGGCGACGCGGCGGAAGTTGTTTGCTGCTCCGGCAGAAGTCGGCAGTGGATACCGATCCATGAGCTTTCTCGCAACGGCATCAAAATCATTCAGCGGGATGATGTTGCCCGCGTAGGCTCGATGATCACTCAGGCGAAAGATCTGACCGACGCGCGCTGGCACGGTGTTGCCGTTCGTATCCATGACATTGATCGGCGTGCCTGTGTTGATGGTTGTCGCCGTTGCTGTCGTTGCGGTTGTTTGCAGGAAAAGTGGCGCGCCAAGATTGGCCGAAAAGTCGCCGTTGCGCTGCGCTACTGTTGGCACGTTTGAAATCAGTACGCGGCCAATGCTCTGTCGTGTGCCTTGAAAATCGCCGAAGAAAAACGTGCGCTCTTCGATGACAGGCCCGCCGACAGCAAAGCCGTACTGATTGCGGCGAAAGACAGGTTTGTTCGGATTCGCTGCCGTGGCAGGCGCAAACAGATTGCGTGCGTTCAAGGCTTCATTGCGCAGAAACTCAAACACAGTTCCGTGCAGATCGTTGGTGCCGGATTTAGTTGTCAGGTTAACGACGCCGCCGTTGAAGCGCCCAAACTCAGCGGGCGGGGAATTGATCTCCAGCTTGAATTCCTGAATCGCGTCAATCACGGGCGTGAAGGCCACTTGCCCGGGTTCCGGCTGCAAGGCAGAAATGCCGTCATAGAGAAATTCGTTGACACGCGGACGGCCACCGTTTAGTCGCGGCAGCGATGGCCCGGCAGTGGTTGGCGGTGGCGCGGCGACGCCAGGCGACAGCATAATCAGTGAGAAAAAGTTGCGGCCATTGAGCGGCAAATCCACGATGCGGCGATTGGGAATTACCTGGCCCAGACTGCCGCTTTCCGCCCGCAACAGCGAAGCGTCCGCCGTGACAGTGATTTCTTCATTTACATTTCCGGCACTCAAGTTGGCATCCAATCGAATGCGCTCGCCTGTGGTTAATTGCACTGCTTCGCGCACAATGCGGCGAAAATTCGGCGCACTGAACGTGATTGAGTAAATGCCCGGGCGGAGTTTGGTGATGGTGAAAAAACCGTCTTCGCCAGTGGTGACGGTAATGGCGTCTTTGGTATCAAGGTGTGTGGCGGTGACGATTGCGCCTTTCAAACCCGCGCCAGCCGCGTCACGGACTTCACCGACAAGCTCTGTTTGTCCGGCTTGGGAAAACGCGGCTGGGTAAAAGAACGTTGTTAGGCAAAAAATGGCAAGGCAAAACCCTGGCAGCCGAAATCGCATGAAAGCTCCTTTTAAATACATGGAGCGCGGCGTGAAGCGCCGCTTTCCCAAGCCCCCTACTCTGGCGGATTCTTCGGAGGAAACTGGAAGCCTTTTCTCATCGAAAGCGGCGCTTCACGCCGCACTTCAAAATCTTCAGGCGCGAATCAGCATCACTTCCGTGGCTTTGACCAGCGCATACGCCGCAACGCCTTTTTTCAAATTCAGTTCCCGGCAAGCGTCGCTGGTGATGATGGACGTAACCATTTGTCCGCAGACATCAATCGTCACTTGTGCCAGCAACCCGGAATAGCGAACGTTGGTGATAATGCCCAGCAGTTTGTTGCGACCGCTGATTTCATTCAGGCCGGTGGAAGTTTTTGGCTTCAACGCTGCAACTTTTCGCGCGCCCGAAAGGCGTTCAATTTCGCTGCGGGGAATGCGGTGATGCCCGCCAGCGGTTTTCACCGACTGAATCTTTTCCTGATAAATCCACAGCTTCAGCGTTTGGTAACTGATGCCCAGCAACTCTGCCGCATTGCGCAACCTGACTTGTTCCATAACTCCTCCTATACGGTTATCGGTCGTCTCTGGTCAAATTTTGGAGAGCAGCTTAGGCGGTTTTAGTCAGTTTGGCGAAGAAAAAACTGTGATCGAAGCGGTTGCAGGGCAAGAACGCTTTAGTAAAATGCGAATTATGCTGCTGAGTAGATTCGAAGTGTTGGCGCTGCTGCCGGACAAACAGGAAATCGAAGGCTTTCAGATTGTCGTGAATCCTTCGGGGCGAACGGTTTTGCAGGAGTGGAGGCAGGATTATGAGATTGTCGTGGATGGTTTGCCTGAAAAATTTCATGCCAAGCTGGCGTGGCATAAAGGCCGAATTGACCTGGGCCTTTTGTTCTTTGTCAAGATCGGCGAAGACC
>CAYLJQ010000336.1:0-7566 GCA_964383955.1 uncultured Heliomicrobium sp.
CGGAAGATTTTTAAGGCTTCGCGGTGATCGAGGTCAGCGGCACGGCCCTTATCTGTGAGCGACCATACCCCTCGGCGTGACGAATCAATGTACCCGGATTTCGCCAAATAGAAGCGAGCCCAGGCAACTTGGTTATCAAACCGAGATGTGCCGCTATCGAGCAGTTCGTCAATTTTCGTTTCGGAAATATCGAGGTCTGCGGCAACTTTATCCCTAACTTCAGCAGGTCGAGCAGACTCCCCGAGTTCGCGCAATGCACGAAGAACTGGTCCGAAAAACTTGACGAACTGTGGGCCGCCAGAATTCGATTTTGACGCCATAATTTTCACCTCCTATACAAGCGGAACGTAATCGTATTCGCCGATACCCTGAAGCACCAGAAACGTCGCCGAACTCTCTCCACCATTGATGACAAGGTGCGGACGGCGAGGCGCAACCGAATACGTCTCACCGGGGCTGAGCCGCACTTCTTCCTTGGGATCGCGCAGGAAAATTCGAAGCTGGCCTTCGAGCACGTAAAACGTGTCCTGGGTATTGCTGTGGTAATGCCAGGGCACTTGCTGCGTTGGCGAAATTTGGAGTTCGCTGATGCGGAAGTCGGGACGTTCGGCGTGGCGTGCGCGGCGTTCGACTTCGTAATGGTGGCTGGCGTCTTTGATTGGTTCCATGGCGCACCTCGTTAAAGGATCAATTCTTCAGCGCTTCGCTTTTTCAAACACCAGGTTTTGCGAGAAAAACGGAAGCGTTTTGGTTTGCAGTCGCTCTGCGATGCGGTTCAGATGGTCGCCGTCGTAACTTTCGTACATGTGCGCGATGCCGTAATCGGTCAGGATTTTGTCCAGTTCTTTGGTGGCAGCGTGGATGCTGATGTCTTTGGTTCCGGCGTCCATGCCGATGGCTTTCAGACGCTTCAACGTTGGGATGTATTGGTGAATGGCAATCAGCGTGGCGTTGGCGTGCTGGCGGGCCAGAATGTCCGGAACGACTTCGCCATCGCGGTAGGGAAGATCAATGTACAACGGCGCGTTTTTCGGGTTTGGCGACCACGCTGCGGCAGAAGCCAGCATCGCCAAGCCCAGGAAGTTTTGTTTGCCGACTTCCTCATCTGTTTTCACCGCTTCGATGTTTTTCATGATGACCTTCATGCCGGGATTTGGACGAGTCGCGTCCATACAGCAAGGGCTGAGCGCGTAGATGCTGGAATACACGTCCTGGCTTTTCATTCCCAGGCGCATCGTGCCGTATCCGCCCATGGAATGGCCTGCAAGTCCTCGGCTGGAAGCTTGCGCCAAGGTGCGGTAACGCGAATCCACGTAGCTGACCAGTTCTTTCGTGACGAAAGTTTCCCAGTCGCCAACCGTGACGGAATTGGAATACATGCTGCCTTTGAAGCGTGTGAAGGCGTTCGGCATGACGACAATCATTTCGCGCGTCTTGCCATCGGCAAAGGTTTTGTTGAGCACTTCAGGCAGGTTGATCCAGTGTTTGACCAGACCGAACCATTTGTCGTCGCTGTCTGTGAATCCATGCAGCATATAAACCACCGGGTATCGGCGATTCTTTTCGGTTTTGTAGCTGGGCGGCAGATAGATGGACACATCGCGATCCGCAGAATCGCCGCTCAAGTTTCCTTCCAAAGATTTGCCGTGGACTTTGATCCGCTCCACTGTGCCTTGTTTGGCTTGGCCGTTGATTTGCCGAACTAGCAGTATGCTGGAAGCGGCAATGAACACAAGGCAAATTGCCAGAAATCCCAAGGCTTTTGCCGGAAGTGCGAAGTTGGACGCGCGCATGAAGGTTTCCTCTTTTCCTTTGGCAAGACGAAATGTTTGATAGGCCGATACCGCCGCAGCCGTGTGAATGCGAGACGGCGCGGAGTATACGAAAGGCTTGGCAGTGTCACAACGGTTGTGACTGTCTGTGCTGGCAGCTTTTAGTCTGAGCCTTAGGCAACCGCGAGTCGCCGAAAATGGGATGGCGCAGTCCCAGAAGCGCACAAATCCTTTTCGTTACCCACGCAGTCAAACCGTAGCAATACGACAACTTAGCTGTTTCATTCGGATGGCACGAAGTTTGGTACGTTGTAGTAATTCCCAAAGGAGGCAATATGCAAGCACTACTTCAAGACCTGCGCTATGGCGCACGAATGCTGTGGAAACAGCCTGGCTTTACATTAGTCGCCATCATCACGTTGGCGCTGGGCATTGGCGCAAACACGGCCATTTTCAGCGTCGTCAATGCCGTGCTGTTGCAATCCTTGCCTTACCGCGAAGCCGACCGGTTGGTGACCGTGTGGGAAAAAAGCCAGCGGCGCGAACAGAACGTTATCAACCTGGCCAATTTCAACGATTGGAAGACGCAAAACGATGTCTTCGAAGACATGGCGACCTTCGCCGATTTCCGCACCAATTTGACCGGAAGCGGCGATCCGGTGGAAATCCCGGCACAGATCGCCAGCGAAAATCTGTTTCGTGTGTTGGGCGTAACGCCAATTCTGGGGCAGGGCTTCAAGCCCGAAAATGGCATTCAGGGACAGGATAATGTCGTCGTGCTGAGTTATGGGTTGTGGCAACGTCAGTTCGGCGGCGATGCCAACATCATTGGGCGCAAACTGATCCTCAACAACAATGAAAACACCGTGATTGGTGTGTTGCCGCCCGATTTCAAATGGCACATCCAGGGAAACTCTTTGACCAGCCAAGCCGCTGAATTGTGGACTCCGTGGGCGATTACCGAACAAATGAAGCAGCAGCGGCGCGGGCGTTTTGCCAGTTCTGTCGCCCGGCTGAAACCGGGCGTCAGCGTAACGCAGGCGAAAGTTTCCATGGACACGCTCGCCGCGCGATTGCGTGAACAATACAAGGAATTCAACACGGGCTGGGGCGTCACGGTCGTTGCATTGCGCGATCAATTCGCGGGCGAGCTTCGCCCGGCGTTGCGCGTGTTGATGTTTGCGGTCGGGTTCGTTTTGCTGATTGCCTGCGCAAATGTGGCAAACCTGTTGCTGGCGCGAACCGGCATTCGCCAGCGCGAAATTGCTGTTCGTTCGGCAGTCGGCGCAGGCAGAGGCCGCATCGTCCGCCAGTTGCTGACGGAAAGCGTTTTATTGTCTGTGTTTGGCGGAGCCGCCGGATTATTGCTGGCTTGGTGGGGAACGGCGGCACTGGTCAGATTAAGCCCGCCGGAACTTGGTGTGTTGCGGGGAATTGAATTGAGCTTGCCTGTGCTCGGTTTCACCTTTTGCGTCGCTTTGTTGACCGGATTACTGTTTGGATTGGTTCCGGCACTGGAGGCCTCGAATCTGAATCTAAGCGAAACTCTGAAAGATGCCAGCCGGTCGTTGGCGGGCGGATTGCGCAGCAAACGTTTGCGGAATGCGTTGGTCGTTGCCGAAGTCGCATTGGCGCTGGTGCTGCTGGTCGGCGCCGGGTTGTTGATTCGCAGCTTTCAACGCTTGCAGATGGTGGGAACTGGTTTCAACGCCGATAAGGTGATGACCATGCGCGTGGCATTGCCCGGACGCCGATACACGCAAGACACGCAGCGTATCAATTTCTTTACCCAGGCCGTTGCGGAAATGCAGGCTTTGCCGGGCATTGAAACCGCCGGAGTCATCAACTTTTTGCCGTTCGCCGGGCCAGGCTCAGGCACAGGCTTTGAAATCGAAGGCTTGCCAAAGCCACTGCCGGGTCAAGGGCCTGTCACAGGAGTTTGCGTCGCGGATCAAAACTTCTTTTCTGCCATGCAGATTTCGCTGAAACGCGGACGCATGTTCACGGACCAGGAAGTCAAAGAAATGCGGCATGTCGTGGTTGTCAACGAATCCCTGGCCAACAAATACTTCCCGAACGAAGAAGCCCTGGGCAAGCGCATTACCATTGCGATGAAAAACGAAAACGTGCCGAGCGAAATCGTCGGCATCGTGGCCGACGTCAAGCATGCCCAGTTCGACAAAGCCGCAGAGCCGATGTCGTACTGGCCGATTGCCGAACTGCCGTACAACAGCATGACGTTTGTGTTGCGCGCGAAAGGTGAACCGGAGTCTGTTGCTGCTGCTGCGCGCCAGGTGATTCAACGGCTTGACCCGCAACAGCCCGTTGCCGATGTGCGAACGATGTCCAGCCTGCTTGGGAATTCGATTGCGCGCCAACGGTTCAATACCTTGCTGCTTTCGATCTTTGCCGGTGTCGCGTTGTTGCTGTCGGCCATCGGAATTTACGGCGTGCTGGCGTATTCCGTCACCCAGCGAACCCACGAAATTGGATTGCGAATCGCGCTGGGAGCGCAATTGCGCGACGTATTGCGGTTGGTAGTTGGGCAGGGAATCGCGCTGATATTGATCGGCGTGGCAATTGGGCTGGGCGCTTCTTTGCTGCTGACACGCTGGCTGAAAACCTTGCTGTTCGAAGTCAGCACCACCGATCCACTGACCTTTCTGATTGTGTCGCTGTTATTGATTGCAGTCGCGCTGCTGGCTTGCTGGATTCCGGCCCGTCGAGCAACGAAAGTTGATCCAATGATCGCCCTACGATACGAATAGCCGATGGTTGACAGGCTTGAAACTTTGAAAGGGTTTCAAGCCTGTCGGCAGACAATTATGCCATCCCAATTCTGGGAACATCGTTATCCCGTAACCGGACAACCAAGCAGGCCAAGACGCCTCGCCTTTTCTCTAACCTCACTAATTGCAGCAATTGATCTCCTATCACTGTTGGCACGCCAATTGGTAAAACGACTGCGTCTAACTGTGTATCAGAAATCCAAAGTTCAATCGTTGGTTCAAAGCTCAAACTACTTCTTCGGAGGAATCATGCAGACACTCTGGCAGGATTTACGCTATGGCGCGCGGATGTTGATGAAGAATAAAGCCTTCGCGTTGGTGACGATTTTTTCCCTGGCTTTGGGGATTGGTGCGAACACAGCGCTGTTCAGCGTGATGGATGCCGTGTTGCTGAAATCGCTGCCCGTCAAAGAACCTGAACAACTGGTCTTGCTGCGTTGGGAGGCCGGAAAAGAGTTCAGCTTTGCGATGAGCGGCAGCACTTGGGTGGAAAACGGATTTCAGACCGGAAACATCATGCCCTGGCCCACCTATCAGGAATTACAAGCCAAGACGCAAACGCTTGAAAATCTGTGCGCCTTTGCGCCGCTTGATCAGGTCAACGCGAATGTGAATGGACAGCCGGAACTGACCAAGGGGCAAATCGTGACGGGCAATTATTTCGCGACGTTGGGCGTGCGTCCTCAGCTGGGACGATTGTTGGACGCCAGCGACGATCAAATCAATGCCGAGCCTGCCACCGTCATCAGCCATCGGTACTGGCAGCGCCGCTTCGCAGGCGACCCAGCCATTGTTGGCAAACAAATTGAACTGAACAAAAAACAGTACACGATTATTGGCGTGACGCCGCCGGAGTTTTTCGGAGCGTTGAATGTGGGCTATCTGGTGGATGTGACGGTGCCGATGTCGTCCGACATTTTCCCCGCACAGTGGGCGCAGGATACGAAAAAGCCGGATATGTTTTGGGCTTTAGTGATGGGGCGCTTGAAACCTGGCGTCACGCGCGCGCAGGCGCAGGTAGAAATCAGCACGCTGGGCGGCCCGATGCTGTTGGCGACGCAAAAGAAAGCGATGGCGGAACCCGATCAGCCGCGCATTATTTTGGACGCTGGCGGGCAGGGAATTATGGAAGCGCGCCGCGATTTTTCCACGCCGCTGCGCGTGTTGCTGGCTGTCGTGCTGGCCACGTTACTGATCGCTTGTCTGAATATCGCTAACCTGACGCTGGCACAGGCGGCGACGCGGCAAAAGGAAATGGCTGTGCGGCAAGCGTCCGGCGCTTCGCGGTTTCGATTGATCCGGCAAATGTTAACGGAAAGCGTGCTGCTTTCCTTGCTGGGCGGGGTGGCGGGAGTTCTGTTTGCGTTTTGGGCAAAGGATTTTCTGGTCAGCTTCAGCCCGCAGGAAGGCGGGATGAGCAATCTGGTATTTGACGCAAAAATTGACGGGCGTGTGCTGGCCTTCACAGCGTTGGCGGCAATCCTGACAGGGATTTTGTTCGGTCTGGTTCCAGCGTGGCGCGCTTCAAAGGTCAATCTTTCCAATGGCCTGAAAGAGAATTCGCAACAGGTAACCAGCGCGAACAACCGGCTGACCAAAGGATTTTTGGTTGCGCAGATTGCGCTGTCGCTGACGCTGATGATTGGCGCAGGATTGTTTTTGCGAACGCTTCGCAATCTGGAATCGGTCAATCTGGGCATTGCGCAGGAAAATCTGTTGCTGTTCAAAGTGCAGCCCGAACTGAATGGGTACAAGGACGAAAACGTCACCCAGTTATACGCGCAAATTTCCGAACGCATTGAAGCCGTGCCGGGAGTGCGCTCGGTAACGCATTCGCTGATGCCGCTGATCGGCGGCGGCGGGTTTGGGTCTCGAATAAAAGTTGCGGGTCGCGATCAAGCAGTTGGCTCGTGGATTCATCACGTCCGGCCAAACTTTTTTGAAGCCCTGCAAATCAAGGTGCTAGCAGGCCGGTCGCTGAGGCTACAGGACAATGCGTCTTCCCCCAAAGTTGCGGTGCTGAATCAAGCTGCCGCGAAAAAGCTGTTCGGCGATGAAAACCCCATCGGCAAACGCATTGGAATGGGGCGAAACGCGACCGGAAGCGAAGTGGAAGTTGTCGGCGTTGTCAACGATGTGAAGTACGGCGATCTGCGCAAAGATGCACCGGCGACGACTTATTTTTCGGTCGCACAGGAAACGCAATTCACCGCTGGGGAAGCCAACTTTCTGGTGCGCACAGAAGCCAGCCCAGCGACGATTGCCGCCGCCATTCGCGGAGCCGTTGCGCAAGTTGATTCGGCTTTGCCTGTCACCAACCTCCGCACACAAACAGAGCAAAACGCGAAAACCTTTGCCCAGGAAAAACTCTTCGCCCAACTGACTTCGTTTTTTGGAGCCTTGACGCTGTTGCTGGTCAGCATTGGGCTGTACGGAATGATGTCTTATTCGGTCACACAGCGTCGCCGCGAAATGGGGATTCGACTGGCGCTGGGCGCACAGGCAGGCGCGGTGCTTCGCATAGTGCTTCGGCAAGGGCTGACCGTTGTCTTCCTGGGAATCGCTTGCGGCGGCTTGTTGGCCTGGGGAGCGACGCGTTTGCTAACCACGTACCTGTTCGGCGTCAGTGCCACAAATCCGCTGGTATTTGTGCTGACCGCCATCCTGCTGGTGGCAGTGGCGCTGATTGCCTGCCTGATTCCAGCGCGACGGGCGGCAAACACGGACCCGATGGTTGCGCTTCGCTATGAATGATGAATTCGGAATTCGGCCGGAATTCGGAATGATGAATGAAGTGCAAACGGCTCATCATTCATCATTCCGGATTCATCATTTCAGGAGAATTTATGCAAACACGACTTCAAGACCTGCGCTACGGCGCGCGAATGTTGGTGAAACAGCCTGGGTTCACGTTGGTTGCCATTTTTACGCTGGCTTTGGGCATTGGCGCGAATACGGCCATTTTCAGCGTCGTAAACGGCGTGTTGCTGAAACCCTTGCCGTAC
>CAYLJQ010000337.1:0-7550 GCA_964383955.1 uncultured Heliomicrobium sp.
GTAAGAAGATCCTCTTTTACCCGATCAATTAATGGCTAATGCCAAATGGTTAAGGGTCAATTTTGAATTTGCCAGCAGTGTCTTGATCCACCGCGATCCAAGGTTTATTTGCCATCCACCGAAAACGCCAGCAACGCATTGCCAGGCATTCCCAGAATCCGGCCATAGCCGGAATTGACATAAACCACCCCGTTGGCAATCACCGCTCCGCCGGCGTCAATGGTTCCGCCCTTGGCTTGTTTGCCGTTGACGGCGTTATGAGGCTGCGCCGCCGTATCGAAATCCCAAACGATCTTGCCGTCCGTGGTCGCGTAAGCGCGCAGATGGCCATCCGAAGTTCCCGAAAAGATAATTCCGGGAATCAAGCTTGCCGCTGCGGATTGCGCGTTGGTGCAGCGCGAAGTTCCCCAGGAACATTTCACCGCCGGAGCTGGCACTTGCCAAAGGATTTTGCCTGTAGCGATTTCCACAGCCGAAAGCCCGGGTTTGCGTTTGTCCGGCTGGCCAATCGGATCAGCCACCGGCACGTAAGCGTTTTTCGCGTCTGCGGTGAATCCCCATTCGATGCCGCCAAGCGCGGTTCCTGCGCCAAGCTTCACTTCCCAAAGTTTCTTGCCCTGACTGTCCGGATCAAGCGCAAACAAAATTCCAGCTTTGTTTCCGGCCAGAATCACGTCTTTGCCGCTGGGCAACTTTCGCAAAATCGGCGAACTGCCGAAATCGAAATCCGGCCCGGCTTCTTGCGGGCAGTTGCCGACGCCGGGCTTGCCGCAATTCATAATGAAATTGTCCTTGGGCAGCACCTGATACGCCCAGCGAATTTTCCCTGTCGCCAGGTCAAACGCGATGATGGAATCAGAGCCTTTTTCTTCAATGTCCGTGTACGAATTGCCGGTTCCGGCGTATAGAACTCCGCGCTTCAAATCCAGCGTCGGCGCTGACCAGATGGCCGCGCCTGCCGGACCGTACAACTGAGTGCCAGCGGAATTTTTCTTGTAAGGTTTCGGCTCTTCCGAAATGGAATACGTCTGCCAGATCAGTTTTCCGGTAGAGGCATCAAGCGCTACCATGCTGCCGCGAAACTTGCAGCACTCGTATTTGTCCGGACGCGAAATGGCTTCTTCAACCGAAGAAACCGGCACATACAAACGGTCACGGTGCAAAACCGGCGAACCCGTGATGCGAGCGACCGGATGATTATCCAGCTTGATTTTCCACAATTCTTTTCCGGTTTCGGCGTCCACTGCATAAACAGTCGCGCGTTCATCGCCGAAGTAAGCCGCGAACTTGGCCTTACTTCCTGCGGGTAACGCGCCAACAGAAACTGCCGTCCGCACCGGAGCGCCAACGCTGATCGCCCAATAGGCGCAACCGGTTTGCGCATTCAAGTTGATGACTTGCCCCGAATCCGTTGTAACGTAAAGCCTGTCGCCGACAACCGTTGGCTGGCCAATGGCCATCGTCGCCGGATACGCGAACGCCCATTTCACTTTCAGCTTCGGCACATCTGCGGCTTTCAAACCAGGCTTTGGTTGAAAGCGCGTGTTGTCGTAATCAACTCCCCAACCGTTCCAGCCAGCCGCTTTCAGATTGATTGGCCCACCCGCAGCCTGGCAGCGATTGGCCAGAGTCGTCGGATCAATCAGGCCGGTTGGTTCTTTGCCGGTCAAATAGACGGCGATGGCGCGGATTTCCAGCGGCTTTAATCCGCTGGCCTGAGTTTTCATGGAACCGGTTGTCAGCGCAGCAATCACTTCATCCGGCGCTCGGCGAGCGATGATGGATTTTGGCGGAGTGCGGTCTTGCGCGTTGTCGTGACAAACAGCGCAACGTTCGGCATACAACGCGGCTCCGTCCGGCGGAGCGTCTTTGCCTGTTTGCTGCTGCGCGGTGGAGTTCATGACACGAAAACAGGCCAGCGCGATCACAAAGGCGCTGGCCAAAAAGAACTTTGCTGATTGTTTCATTGAGCGTTTTCCTACCTGGTGCTTGGAGTTTATTTCTTCAGATATTGGTCGAACCACTCAATCGCCATCTTGATCGCGTCGTTTCGTGATTCGCGGTAAATGCCGTAATGCGTGATGTTGGGAACCGAAACGTATTTCTTCTTCGTTCCTGGCATCCGATCAAAAGCGAGTTTTGCGTGGTCCTTATTGTCGAAGAGTTCTTCTTTTTCGGCAACAATGAACAGCGCCGCGCAATCTTTTACCTTGGCGGCTTCGTCGCTGGGCAGATAATGAATCAGCTTGTCGCGAATCGGCGCGCCAATCAGATTGCCGACAGCTTTGGCGCGCGGTTCAGGGTATCCGATTTCGCCGCGCGCGCGTTTGGTCGCTTCGTCGTAAGTCAGTTTTCGGTTCTCTTCATCCGCCATCACCCAGCGCGAATCGAAAGCGCCAACCTGGCTGACCAACGCCTTGACGCGAGGTTCCCGCGCGGCAACGAAAAACACGTGGCCGCCGGAATAGCTGGAACCGCGAATGCCTATGCGCTGTTTGTCAACGGCGGGTTCGCCCATCGCCCAGTTGATCACCGTGAACCAATCGGTCAGTTGCTCCATCGGATCAACATATTCGCGCAACTCTTCAACTTGCGCGGTAAAGCGTCGCCCTTCTTTTTTCTCTGGCTGCGCAGTCAGAATGACGCGGCCATCGCTTTGCCCCCACCCGCGATAATCAAAAGCGATCACCAGATACCCGGCGTTCGCCAGCGCCAGCGAATCCCAGCGTAAATTCGCCGCCGTGCCGCCCCAGCCGTGGGCTTGAATAACCGTCGGCAGCGGCTTTCCCGTCAGCGATTTCAGCGAATACAACTCCGCGTGAATGCGCACGCCTTCGCTGATGATTTTCGCCGTGCGGAATTCAATGTTCTCCGGCGCTTTGAAACTTGGCGCGGCTTGTTGTTGCTGCGCTGCCGGATCGGGCGGACGGGTAGGATTGGTCTGTTGCGCAACTGCCACGCTGGTCGCAGCCAGAAGCGTGAAGACGAAAAGAAGTATTTTGCTTGGAAGTTGTCTTGTCATTATTTTCCTTCTATAAATTTGCAGTTCGTTATCGTTTGTTGTCAGCCGTCTGCGTCTGTTGCAGCTTGCCGCCTTTTGCCGACAGCATCATCTTGATCAATTCTTCGGTGACTTTTGGCTCCAGGCCTTCGGTGTGACCTTTGTCAATTCGCACGACATCCGCAACGATTCTGCCGTCTTTGCAATCGGGATACGTATAAACCTGTGCCTTGCCGGGACCGGGCAGCAATCCCCAGCCTGGACGCAACAAATTCAAACGGGACGAGTCATACACGTAACCGGCTTTGGTATCAACGATCTCATCGCCTTTCCGTTGCGGACCGCAGGAAAATCGCTTTGCCCATTCCGAAGCTTCCGGCACGCCTTTGTCATCAATTTCTCGCTGGCCCGTCGTGTAAATGTGCGAAAAGTCGTTGGCCGGAAGTTCGCGCAGCACCGTTATCGCTGAACTGCCAGCAGCGCCAGCCGTCGCCGAAGCCGCTGTTGGCGCGGTGGCTGCACCGGCAGCAGCGGACGTCGGCGAAAACGTTGCCGAACGCCCAGGGTTTCCGCCCAGCCGTCCGCCGGACAAACTCAGCCAGCCGTCTACCTTGTCCTTAAAGAAATCCGTGCGGATGATTCTGTTCGAAGTCATGCCGCCTTGCGAATGACCGGCCAGCCAGAACGCTTTGATATTTTCTTTGCCAATCTGTTCGATAACGTAAGTGACGATGTTCTGCAAATACTCATCGTCCGCCGTTGACCACGCGCGCGTCGGAGCATTCGGCGTAGCGACCACCAAACGATATTTGTTCACGTAATCCAGCAACGGAAAATAATGGCGCTGCCAGTTTCCATACGATCCGCCGCCGTGCAGGCTGAGAATGAACGTGACCTTTTCGCCCTTCTTCAAATCGCAGGGAAAATCCAGAAAGTACGTGCGGCGCGTTTTCATCTCCACTACGTTTCCCTGATTGACCACCGTGGCACTGGAACATTCCCTGTCCGGGCAATGCAAGTAAGCCACGTCGGAACAAGTTATTCCCGGAGCCTGGAAAGGTTTTTCCTGCGCATTTGCCATTTTCATCATTGTCATAACGACGCAAAGCAAGGCGAACAACCTGATCAAGTTGATGGACTTCTTCATATTCTCTCCTTAAGTTCCTTGTGAGTTAGTAGAGACGCAAAATGTTGCGTCTCTACGTGCCTGTCGCCTAGAAACTAAGTCTGGCGGCAAACTGAAATGCACGCGGACCGCCGGTTCCAAAGATCGGGCTGACGCGCGAAGTCGGTTGTCCAAAAACGTTGGTTGGACTGGGTCTGCCCGCAGCCGTCGCCGTTGGACGAATGTACGCCGCGCTGGCCAACGATCCGCTGTAACCGCCCAGATTGGCGATGTTCAGAACGTTGAAGCCTTCGGCAATCAGGTTCAGTTTGACCTTTTCCGTCAGGGAAATTGTTCGCGTCACCCGAACGTCATGCGCGATGAAGCTGTCGCCGGACTGGAAATTGTCCGGCAACACAATGAACGGATACGCCACGCCGATTGCGTCGCGTTTGTCGCGCCCGATTTGCGCCAGCGGAGTATTGGCAGGCGCTGGAACCGAAGCATTGTACGCGTCCACCAGACTGCGAATGTCGTTGGCACTTTGTCCGCGTCCAAAAGAATTGATCTTTGTGCCAGGCAGCAAAAAGACAAACGTGCCGTCGCCTTCAGGATCGAACGTTCCAAGCTGCACCGTGTTGGGGTCTGTGCTGCGCATTTGCCAGATGGTGGAAAGCTGCCAGCCATTGGCCAGCGCGCGAACAAAACCATTGCCGGATTTCAAATCGGGCAAATCCCAAATGCCGCTAAATGTGAACTGATGTTTCGGGCTGGCTCCGCTCAAGCCAAAATTCTGTACCGAATCGGTGAAGCTGTTCGGCGTGGCGCCGTTCGCCGGAGCGTAGGTGGTGTAACGCTGCAAGGCGTAAGCGCCGGTCAGCATAAAGCCGTTGGAAAATCGCCGGTCCACTTTGACCTGCAAGGCCGAATAACGCGACAGGATGCTGGAGCTGCCGTAATACACGATGTTGGTTGAACAAAGCGCTTTTGGATCAATCGCCTGCGCCGAAGTGCAAACCGGCAACACAGGATTCCGCGTGGGCGCATTGACGCCGGTCGTGGCGTTCAACGTGTAACCGCTGAAGCGGTTCCAGCGCATGATGTCTTCCATGTACCCTTCGTAAGCGCCAAACTTGACGCCGCGCCGCATGACGAAATCCGCCGAAACCGAAAGGTTGTGCATGATTTGCCGTTGGAATCCGGCGTTGAAATGAATCGTGTACGGCGTGCGGAAGTTTTCGTCAAACACGGCTTCGGTCAAATATGTCGGCGCCTGTTTGCGAACGTCAATGTTGCGAATGGACAAATCCGTTCCGTTGAATCGCGCCTGCTGCGTTTCCAGAATTCCGCGCAGTGTCGGCAAGTACGCCAGCAGTTCCGCAGCCGTCAGGTTGCTGGCCAGCGCCGTGGCAAAGTTAATACACGAACCTGCCACAGCCGGA
Organism: uncultured Heliomicrobium sp.; assembly: GCA_964383955.1. Lineage (GTDB taxonomy): Bacteria > Acidobacteriota > Blastocatellia > RBC074 > RBC074 > RBC074. Next base: position 5,549 of record CAYLJQ010000337.1, read on the forward strand.
TTGCAAGCCGTGTTCGGGCCGAGTTTCGGATTCCCCAAGGCCGCCGAACTGGAAGAAGTCAGACCAATGCCGGCGGGACCATTCAGAATGTGATCCTGCAATTTCAGATAGCTGCGATTGGCCGATGTGTGATGCAATGAAGCGCTGCCACGAATCACGGTTTTGTCATTCATCGTCCACGCAAAACCAAACGCCGGATCAAAATTGTTCAAATCCTGCGGCAGCTTGGCCGTGCTCAATCCCAAGGCTTTCAAAAACGGCGAACGGTCGTATTCGTGATAAACGACGTTGTCTTCCCAGGACCACGCCAGACCGTAATTCAACGTCAGGTTCTTGCGAATCTGCCAGGCGTCCTGTGTATAAAACCGGATGTGGTTGTTGCGCGCCAACGCGTCAAAGTTTTGCCGCACAGGCTGAATCGGATCGCCGATGCCGATGGTTAACGCGCCAGTCATGGGCAATTGCAGCAATTCAGCGTATGTGGCCACAGGGCCTGTGTACCCAAGTTTCAAGCTGGCGGGCAGCGCGTTGTAAAGCGCCGGATTCGTTGCCGCAATGGTCGCTGGGCTGAAGGTGCCAAAGGTTCCTGCAAAATTCCGGTTCCAACTGCCATGACTGAAAATGTGTTCCCAGTTTCCGCCAAACCGCAGCCGGTGAGTTCCTTTTGTCCAACTGACGTTGTCTGTGAATTGATAAGTGCGCGGATGGCGATCCTGCGGAACATTGGCGTTGTTGCCAATGCTCAGACCGCCGAAGAAAGAAATCAGCGTGCCGCCTACGCCAATGCAATACCGCGGATCGCCTGCAAGCTCTTCGCATTGTTGCTGTGAGGGAGCGAAAAGCCGATTGCGGAAGTACGAATACGAAAACCGAAAATCGTTGACCAACGTTGGCTTGAGCACACTGGTCAGCCCAAACTGTGTTTGATAAGAAAAGTTCGACGATCCGATCCAGTTCGATTCCATGCCCGTGCCGGAAATGCTGTCGTTTTTATCAATGTTGCCGCGAATAAAAGCCGTGTGTTTGGCGTTGACGGTGTAATCAATGCGCGTTCCGATCAAGTGCTGATCGAATGGAACTTTCGCCACGTGGTTCAGGCCGAACAATAGAGGATCAGTAAACCTGACCTGTTGTGCGCCGACCTGGTCGCTGCGTTCGTAATTGGCAAAGAAGAACAGCTTGTTCTTTTTGACCGGCCCGCCCAACGTGCCCCCATATTGCCGCCGAACGAAAAACGGGTCTTCCAGACGTTTGCGTGTTCCCGGATCGTTGCAGAGCGGACTATCCGTCGCCTGCCCGGTGCAGGGACGGCTCAAAGCGGAAAACGCAGCCATGTTGTGGTCGCGGAAATACAGGAAAGCGCTGCCGTGATATGCGTTGCTGCCTCCGCGTGAAATGACGTTGACCGCGCCGGCAGAAACCGTGCCGGTGGAAAGATCAAACCCGATGGTGCTGATCTGAAATTCCTGCACGGTTTCGGAAGAAAAGTTTTGCGACGTTCCGCCTGTGATGCGGTCGTTGGCGCGCGCGCCATCCACAGAAATCGTCGTCATGTACGAAGGCGCTCCGCCCACGCCAACCTGGAAGAAATCGTTCTGATTCAGCACGCCGGAAGTCGCCTGATACGAAACCGTCACGCCAGGTTCCAGCGCGGCCACGGACAAAAAACTGCGGCCATTCAGCGGCAAACTTTCTATCTGCTTTTGCGTCACCACGCCGCCCAGCCCTGAATCGGACGTGTTCAAAATCGGAGCCCCTCCGCCGATTACTTCAACAGTCTGGCTGGCAACACCTACAGAAAGCGAAAACGTGCCCGTCGTGCTAATGCCAACTTGCACAACCAACACCTTGATCTGAGAGGTAAAGCCTTTCGCTTCGACCTTCACTTCATATTCACCGGGCGACAGGTTTTCCACCGAATAATTGCCCTCTTCACCGGTGGACAGTTTTCGATTTGCACCGGTCGCTTTATTCGTGGCGGTGACGGTTGCTCCGGCGACCA
>CAYLJQ010000338.1:0-7546 GCA_964383955.1 uncultured Heliomicrobium sp.
TGCCCGGAGTAGAAACGTTGATTGATTCCGTCTTTGCTGAAAAGCTGTTCGGCCCGCTCCAAATGTAGGTGTAAGGCGTTTTGCCGCCGGTTGTGGTTGCTGTCAATGTGGCCGTTCCGCCTGAACAAATGGTTTCGGAATTAACTGCCACCGTCGGCGCGGTTCCCAGATTCACCTGAAGCGGTTCCATGAAATCCAGCACGGTCGCATCCGCAGCCTGCGAATTTCTGGATTTGATAAAGACGGTTTTGAAAGAAAGACAGGCAGAAGATTTTGCCAGCAGTTCCGTTAGATTCAGCGCAGCTTCACCAAATTGGTTGGCTGAATAGTTTGGGCCGCCAAACGCGGTAAACGGCGCTGGTGTGGAGCCGCCGTTGGTCGCCATAAAAAGAAAATCCGACGCGGATGCCGAAATCAACGGCACAGAAACCCAATTGAATCCTCTTCCTTCGCTTTGCCAGCGTTGAACGAAGAATTCTGACTTGCCGCCGTTGGCTGCCAGTTTGATTGTCAAAAGCAAATCGCCGACGGTTCGTCCGCCATTCTGACCACTGGAAGCAAAGGTGCCATTGCTATTGACCGTTAATGTGTTTTGTAGAAGTTCGAAATCCAGGTAGCTGTCTGCGCTGGTGCTCAACCGGTCAACGCCTAAAACCACCCACAAATTTTCGGCTTTATCAGTTGAAGTGTGAATGAACGCGTTGTTGATGTCGTCGGAGGCGGAAGCTTTTTGGGCTGCCCATGTCCAGACGTTGGGATTGTCATTGGCCATCAATCCGCTTTTGAAAATATTGTCGTTGACGTTGTTAAACGCGTCTGTTCGGCGAAATGTCCGGCTGGAATTCAACGTCGAGCCTGATGATGAAAACGATGCTTCGCCTTTGCCGGGAGAGCCGGGAACCCAGTCTGTTGTGTCTGCGTTCGGGGAATTGGCCTCCAGATTGCCTTCAATATCAAACCCCTGGCCGGGATCGCCTGTTGGCGCAACGGTGGTGGCAGCAATTGAACCTGATTGAACCGTCGAAATCTTTTCGCGAAGTTTGGCTGGATGTGGGGCGGTTGATTTATCCGAAACACGAAGACCCGAAACATTGATCAATGATGCCAGAAAGCCGCCATCATTCATTTTGGCTTTGCTAGAGGTGATGACGATCAGCCCGGCAAAAAGGAATAAGGACACAGTGAACGCAAATATCGCTTTTGAACGCAAGCGCAGCATTAGCTACCTCCTCTGAGATTGTTTTGCGTCGGTGTCAGCCGCCTGGCGGAAATAGACCTATCGGCTGGCACAGACACCAATCCGCGTACGATTATGGAAACAGGGGAATCAGTTGGTAATGAATTTTCAGGGGCTTGGGAGTTTGTGGCTGGAATCTTCCGGGCTGAAAATCCAGTGAGGCTGCCAAGCCAACTATTGAACTGCTTCGATTATGGCACGGGCAAATAGGATGGCCTACGATTATAATTTTTTCGGTTTTAATTGGGACCACCTGTATTAACCAACACGCTCTTTCTTCACAGCTTTTTGTTGAATACTTCCAAAAGATTCACCGATAGAAGAAGCCTTGGTAAAATCTTCAGCCAGGCTCGCGCTCTGTTTTGCGTTGTTTGCAACATACAGGCGGGACGCTACGCTCGCAGCACAGACAGTAGCCAGTTTTGGAATAACGTTTTGCGGATCACGCCGTACCAGATTTTTTCCTCAGTCATTCGCCCTTCATTCCGTTCTCGCCATTTGTCTCGTATTCTTTGCCTGCCTTTTTAACTCAACAAAATCAGGAGACGAATGCTATGAACCCGACTCTGCTCGTTCGCGGTCTGTGTTTGGTTGTCGCAATGTCATTCATTGCGCTGGCGCAAAATGCCGTCAATATCAAACCCGGACGCGACCCGAAACAGGCAATTGACGAAGAGTACACGCGCAAGATTCGTGAATACACGACGCAGCCGTTTTTCAATTCGCCATTGACCGATTACCTGCCCGCGTCGGCAAAAGTGCCCACGCCCAAAGCCGTGCTCGGCGACGTAGCCGGAGCGCCCGGAAAGCTGCCCTATTCGCACGAAGTTTATAAGTACATGCGAATGCTGGAAGCGGCCAGCCCGCGCGTCAAAGTGTTCAGCATTGGCAAAACCGAAGAAGACCGCGAAATGATTGCCGTCGCCGTTTCGTCGGAAGCGAACATCGCCAAGCTGGAAGAAAACCGCGCACGATTGACCAAGCTTGCCGACCCGCGCGCAATCAACCTGAACGATGATGAAGCCGAAAAACTGATTCCCGACACCGTGCCGATTTATTATCTGACCGGCACAATTCATTCGCCCGAAACCGGTTCGCCGACCGCATTGATGGAACTGGCGTACCGTTTGGCCGTGGACGACAGCGCGTACATTAAACACATCCGCGACAACGCCATCACGCTGATTACTCCGGTAGTGGAAGTTGACGGCCGCGACCGCCAAGTGGATGTGTACAACTGGCATCTGGCCAATCCCGGCAAAAACTGGCCGAATCTGGTGTATTGGGGAAAGTACGTCGCGCACGATAACAACCGCGATGCCATGTCGCTGTCATTGGCCTTGACGCGCAATGTGTTGAAAACCTATCAGCACTGGAAACCGCAAGTGCTGCACGACTTGCACGAATCTGTGGCGTATCTGTACGACAACACGGTTGGCGCGGAACCATACAACGCGTGGCTGGATCCGATTTTGACGAACGAATGGCATTTCATCGGATGGAATAACGTCGGCGAAATGACCAAGATGGGAATGCCTGGCGTGTTTACCTACGGCACGTTCGACACCTGGTCGCCCAGCTATTTGATGTTCATCGCCGCTTCGCACAATGGCATCAGCCGTTTGTACGAAACCTTCGGCAATGGCGGAGCCGACACCATCGAACGCACGTTGTCACCCAACGAATATTCCCGCACCTGGTACAAGCAGAACCCACCGTTGCCCAAAACCATTTGGTCACAGCGCAACAATAACAACTATCAACAGACAGGCATTCTGGTTTCGCTGGCGCAGTTCGCATCGAACCGCCAATACTTTCTGCGCAACTTTTATCTGAAGAGCAAGAATTCAATCCTGAAACCGACGGTTTCCGGTCCGGCTGCGTACATCTTTCCAGGCGACGATCCGCGTCCCGGCGGACAGGCGGAATTGCTGCGATTGCTGCAACTGCAAGGCTGCGAAGTTCACCGCGCAACTGCACCGTTCACCGTCACGGTTCCGGGCAAGAAACGCCCGCCAACGCCAGTTGCCGCTTCAGGTGAAGCCGGCCCGAGCGGCAGCGGCCCCAATGCAAACAGAGCCAGCGGTCAGGAAGCGAACACACGAACCTTTCCGGCGGGAACCTATCTGGTGCGAATGGATCAACCGTACAGCCGCATCGCGGACATGATGCTGGATTACCAGTACTGGTCGCCGAACGATCCACAGCGGAACATTTACGATGACACGGCCTGGACGTTTGGCGAACTTGGCAATGTGCAGGTTGTCCGTGTGACGGATGTAAAAACCCTGGAAGCCCCGATGGAAAAAGTCAGCGGCGAAATCAAAGCGTCTGGTGGAATGATTGGCAAAGGCAATATCTACGTCATCAACCATAATGCCGACAACGCGCTGGTGACGCTGCGCTACCGGTTTAAGGACGCGCAGTTTGAATCTGCCGAAGATGACTTCGAGGCCGCCAATCTGAAATTCCGTCGCGGCTCATTCATCATCAGCCAAATAGATGAAAAAGCTCTGCAAAGTTTCGCGGTTGAATATGGCTTGAAAGTCTTGGCTGTCAGCGAACCGCCTGTGATCAAAACGCATCCGGTTAAAGCCGCTCGCATTGCGATTATGCATACATGGCTCAGCACGCAGGACGAAGGCTGGTGGCGATTGGAATTCGACAAATACAAAGTTCCCTTCGATTACATCAGCACCCAGGACGTCGCGCAGAACCCAACCCTGCGGGCCAAATACGACGTAATTATCTTTGCTCCTGTAGGTCGTTCGAACCCGCAACAAATCGTCAGCGGTATGCCGATGTTCGGCAATCCACTACCGTGGAAGAAAACCGACCTGACGCCGAACCTGGGCGGCACGGATGAAACCGAAGATATGCGACCGGGCTTGGGCTGGATGGGCTTGCAGCATTTGCAGATGTTCGTTCAACAAGGCGGATTGTTCATTACGGCCAATGACACGGCGAACTTTGCCGTGACGCTAAACTTCACGCATGGAGTTTCGACCGCTGCGCCGCAACGGTTGCGCGCGCCCGGCACCATTGTCCGCTCGAAAATGGTGGATGCTGCCAGCCCGATTGCCTACGGCTACCGTGACAATCTGGCAGTTTTCTATTCCAGCGGCCCGCTTTTTGGCCTCAGCAATTCTGTCGGAGGGCGAGGCGGACGACGTTCTGGCGGAGAAGGCGGCGACCGAATGACCGGACGCGGTTCGCCGGACGATCCTGACGTGGTGCAAAACCGCGCGCCCGATGCGATTCCCGAAACAGGACCTCGCTCTGAATTGTGGGAAGTTCCAGCGGTCACGACGGAACAACTTCGCAATGCTGTTGGGCTGATTCCGCCGGACGTGCGGCCTCGTGTTGTGTTGCGCTACGCTGACGCGCGTGACCTGCTGGTTTCCGGCTTGCTGGAAGCTGGAACTGAACTGGCGCAACGCGCTGCCGTCATTGACGTTCCCGTCGGCAAAGGCCACGTCGTGCTTTTCTCAAACAACCCATTCTGGCGAGCGGAAACGCAAGGCAGTTACTTTCTGGTTTTCAACGCGATCATGAATTTCGATCAGTTGAATGCAGGCAGAAAGCTGGCTGAGAGATAACTGGAGATTCAATAAGGCGCGAGTTGTGGTGAATAAAAGCCGCAACTCTTACAAACACTCTGACAAAAGCTCTGGCACAGTGATTCCATCACTGAAATTGCCAGAGCTTTTCTGTTATGCCTGGCTGCAAGATGGAGGCGTCCATCTTCAATTGAAACAAGGGCTTGTGATCTGCTGATGCGAAACTGGAAACGTCTTGCGTATCGAAGCAGGTCAATAAAACCGTCTTCCTCCAGGACAGGTGAACATTATGAATCAGGTCAAAACCATTTTTTGTGTTTTTGCTATCGTGTTGATTATTGGCGGGGTGGCGGTCAGTCAAAGCAGGCAGAGCAAGTCGCGAAAAGGCAGGGTCACGCGGGCAGCGGCAGTTCCGGCGCCAACACCGGCTCCGATCAAACGCCCAGTTACAATCAATCTGAAACAGGGCGATTCCATACAGGGCTATTTTCTGAGTGCTGACGCGGATACAGTGCAGGTGGAAGTGAAAAGTCAGAGTCGCGTTTTCAGGCTTAATGAGATTGATGCATTGAGTTTTTCTGCCAAAGAGCCTGAATCCAAGTCGCAGCAGGAAAATCCGCCAAGCGCCGCTCAACCAGCGCCGACGCCGGATGCGGCTCTGGTCAATGCTCGTAAGGCATACACGGCACTGCGCAAACTATCGGATGCCGCCAAGATCGGGCTGCCCTATTTGCAATACGCCAATATGCTGATTGAAGTCAGGCCTGTGGTTGATGACGCGCTGTCGGCTTTGCCTGAAAACGGTTTGAAAGCAGACATCAGAGCAGCAATGGAAGCTTACGTGGATGCTGGCCAGGCGTGGGGACAGGCACATGTGACAGGGTTTTTGCCGATTGCCATAGAACCTGGGACGACTTTGATGAAGAAGTACGCAATTAAACCGGCGGTGAATGCGCTGGGCCAGGAAGATCGCTTAATCCTGAACATGACGCTGAACACAATCTGGGCGGCAGCGGCAGGATCGCTCAATAGTTTGGCCTCGGCGCTCAAGATGACCTGAGGCTACTTCCAAGCAAAACGAAAAAGGCAGACTACCACTTGGGCGGTCTGCCTTTTTCTTTTACTTGTCAGATGGCGCTGCTGTTACAGCTTACGGCTCATATGAACCGCCGCGACTTTCAACTGCCCATTCCTTTCAATGAAATTGATTGTGTAGCGATACTGCATCGTTGAATCCTGGCCATTGGCTTGGAAATAAACCGTGCCCAGAAAAGTGGCGAAAGCCATTTGTCCATTGCCGGAAACGCTTAAGTCATCAAAATCGAATTTGGTGATTTTGTAATCCATTCGTTTGATGTCAGCAATTGCTTGAGCCTTGTTGAATGTTTCACCACTCGGGCCGGTTTCGATGTAATCCTCGTCCAACACTCGTTCGAAGAAAGATGTATCTCGGCGAATTTGGGCGTCAACGGCTCCTCGCAAAAGAGCGAACACCGAATTTTTATCTTGATGCCAGCGTGTCGTATTGAGCGGCTTGCCCGCTTCAACAGTCATCTCTTGGGTTGGAGGCGGCGGCGGAGGAGGTGGTGGAGGTACAGGCGGTTTGTCTTGAATCAGGTTTAGTTGCTCCTGCAACTCCGGAACGTTCCAGGCTCTGACTTCCGCGCTTTCGCTGGTTTCTTTCAGCCATTTGACTCTGGAAAGCGCTCGTTCCCTCAGCTCAACAGACGGGTCAGACAAGGCAATTTTCGTCAACGGTTCGATTTCGCTGAGCCTTGCGAAGGTTTCGATCACCATTTGCTGAACTTCCGGGGCTTTGGTCTGCCAATACAAATCAACCCTAGCATCGGTGCTGCCATCGCCTTCCAGTTCTGTTAGCCGAATGGCCGCCAAGCGCTGCAGTTCGGCATCCGGGTTTCGCAAGGCAATCTCAATCAAATCGTTGTAGGCTTTGTTATCACCCAAAGATTTCACAAGCTGAAGTTTCGACGCTGTGGGATCGGCATGCGGTTGTGCCAATCCGCGCTTGGCGGGGCTGGCGGCAATTAACAGCCAGGCAACTGTGGCGATCAATGCCACAGGCAGAATCAAATACTTCCATTGTCGCGCAATCACGCGCGCACGATCTTTATTCAAAATCATTTCGATCCTCCTTTCGAGAATGTGTTTGGCGGAAAAAAGGGCAAGTTGGTGTGCGCCACTTGGCGTCCAGCTTTTGTGCGTAGCGGGAGAAATGCTGCGTTCGGCTACTTTGAGAATACTTTCGGCATAAGTTTCGGCGGTGATGCCCAGGCTGACGACACGGTCATCGCAAGCCAGTTCTCTTTCCAGGCTGAGTTGACGGCAAGCGTACCGAACCATCGGGTGAAAAAAGAAAACGATGCTCAGCAGCGTTGGCAAAAGGTTGACCCAATGATCGCGACGCTCCACGTGCGCCAGTTCATGCCGGATCATCGCCCGGCGTTCTTCAGCGGTCGTCCAGTCGCTGATGTCAGCAGGCAGCAAGATCATCGGATGCCGCACACCAACCAGAACCGGTGAATTGATTTCAGCGGAAAGGCCAAGGCTGGCTCCGGTCCTCGATAACTCCGGGTTGCAGTCAGCGCAATCAAGCTCTGCTGGAGAAGCCCGTTGGCTATTCAATCGCAATTGCCGAAGCGTGTTGAGTTGTCGCCGGAACCTGAAGAGGGCGACCAAAGCCCCTGTCGCCCAGCCCAGAAATATTGTCATCCAGACAAAAGGGCGAACG
>CAYLJQ010000339.1:0-7528 GCA_964383955.1 uncultured Heliomicrobium sp.
CAGGCTTTTTGCCATTCACGCGGCCTGCAATTGCCTGGGCCGGAAATGACTCCGATTGGCGGCGTGTCACTGAGCAAATAATCGCGCCAGCCTTCGCGGAACCGATCCAGCAGCGTATGGCTGGGACGATACAATTCAAAAATCAGCATCGCGTTGCCAACATAAATCCCAAACTCGCCGGGTTGTTTGTAATGCAAAGCGGCCCGCGTGTAATTGCCAAGCACTCGGCGCGAGGCCGACACTTTTAATCCGCGAACCCACGGCAGCCGGCTCAACTGTTTGACGATGCGCGTGCGAATGTGCGGCGGTTGGCCGCTGGCCGCAATGTCCGCATTGTCATACAGAAACACGGGCAAATCACTGTTGTGCGATTCCAGCAAATCCGTCAGGTCGCGTTGAAAGAAGCGAACGATTTCTGTTTCGGGCAAATCCTCAATCGCCAGCGGAGCAATCACCGCCGCGTCCGCGCGAAGCTGAATTGCGGCATCCAGGTTTTCCAGAATCTCTGCGCGGGTTTTGCCGTTAATGCCAAGCCAGGACTCAACCAATTGCGGATTGCGGATTGCGGATTGCGGATTTGCTTTGCTGAGTTCTGAATTTATTTGCTGAACTTCGTCAATCTGGATTTTCATTACGCGCAATCGTTCCGAGTTTGTCAGCCGGTTCCATTCGCCGGTTGTGCCGACCCCAAAAATCACGTCGGCTCCGCGACCGTTTTGAACCAGATGGCGAAACACACGGCGCTGTTCTTTTTCGATGACCCGTCCAGCTTCGTCAACGACCGTGATGGCGGGAACGTTCAGCCCGCTTCTGAGTGTGTAGCTCATGAACTTTTGATTTCCTGATTGTTTTCTTTTCGAAGCACACAAAGGAAGAAACTTTCAGAACCGTGCCGGTGAGTAAACGTGCGCGCGCCAATCGTTGAAATCGGCAATTTCGCGGCATCCGTTCCCAGCTTGCTCAACTCTTCACGGGTTGCTTCACTGTAGTCGGAATGCTGGCGGCGAAACCAGGCAACGATTTCTTCGCCTTCTTCAGGTTCGGTGGAACAGACCGAATACAGCAAGATTCCACCCGGTTTCAACTGTTTCGAAGCATTCACGATCAATCGTTTCTGCAAATCGGCCAACTCAGTGATTTTGGCTTCATTCATTCGCCATTTGATTTCGGGATTGCGCTGCAAAGTCCCCAACCCCGAACAAGGCGCGTCCAGCAACACCAGGTCGAATGATTCCGCCGGGAAAGGCATATCCCGCTCGGCATCCAGTCGAACCAGATTGATGTTTTCAACACCCAGCCGGGCGCTCAGTTCTTTGATCGTTCGCATTCGGTGCTGGTGAAGATCCGCTGCCACAATCAATGAATCCGGCCTCAGCTCCGAAGCAATTAAATTTGCCTTGCTGCCCGGCGCTGAACAAAGGTCCAGAACTTTTGCCGGTTGCGTTTCAGCGATCAGCTTCAGCGCCAGCCGGCCAATTAACTGCGAAGCTTCGTCTTGCAGATACACCCAGCCTTGCTGAACCGGTTCGGAAGTCGCCAGCAAACTTCCGTCTTCTACCACGTAAGCTTCAGGCGTCAGACGGGAAGGACGAATTTTGATTTTGTGCAATTCCAGATCGGCTTTTATCTCTTCGACGGGTTTTCTATTGGGATTGAACCGGAAGGAAGCGGTCGGAACTTTGTTGTTGGCCAGCGCCATTTCCCGCGTGTCAGCCTCTCCAAATCGGGCCATCCAACGTTTCACCAGCCAAACCGGATGTGAAGTTTCAATGCTGATTCGATGCACAGGACTTTTACTGCTGGGCAAAATGCTGAATTCCAGCTCGCGCTGGGCGCTTCGCAGTACACCATTGACCAGCCCCGCAGCCTGAATTTTTCCGTGCTCTTTGACCAGATTGACAGATTCGTTGATCGCCGCAAACGCCGGAACGCGTGTCAGATACAGCAACTGGTACAACCCCAATCGCAACGCAATCACGGCTTCCAGATCAAGCTTGTCAATTTCGCGACGCGTGTGGCGTTCGATCAAAAAATCCAGTCGGCCTTGCCAACGCAACACGCCCAGCGTCAATTCCTGCAACAAACCGCGGTCTTCGCGCGACAGCTTGTCGTAACGCGTAGCCGTCAGCAGATTGCTGGCAAACGCATTTTGCGTGGCAACACGCTCCAGGACTTCAAAGGCAGCGGCGCGCGCCGGAGAAAGAAGCGGAAGTTTGGCTTTCATGTTTGCGCCGCCTCCGGCAGCTTGAATTCAGTTCCAACCATCAGCTTCGCTCCATTCAGAAAATCGCGTGCTGGCATCGGGCGTTTTCCAGCCGGTTGAACTTCGGTTACCCGCAAGGATGTGCCGCCGCCACAAACCACTGTGAAACTGTCTTTTGACACCTCACAAATTGCGCCGGGTTGAAGCTTGTGATCGCTGCTAGCTGTATTCGCCTCAATGGCAATCAGTTCCAGGCGCTGATCGTCTAAAAACGTGTAACAACCGGGAAAAGGCGTGAAGCCGCGTTTGCGATTGGAAATTTCAGCCGCCGTTAGCGCCCAGTTCACCTGGCCATCTTCGCGTTTTAAAATAGGCGCGTACGTCGCTTCCGAATGGTTTTGCTCTATCGGTGAGATTTCACCTCGCTCAAGTTTTGCCAGCGTTTGAATCAGCAACTCCGCGCCAAGTTCGGCCAACCGTGGCGTTAATTCCGCCGCTGTTTCACGCGCACCGATTGCCGTTTTTCCCTGTAACAGCATTGCTCCGGTGTCCATGCCAACATCCATTTGCATGACCGTCACACCGGTTTCGGCTTCGCCGCAGGCAATTGCCCAGTTGATCGGCGCGGCTCCGCGATATTTCGGCAACAGCGACGAATGCACGTTGATGCAGCCCAAACGCGGAGCCGCCAGCATCCAGTCCGGCAAAATCCGTCCGTAAGCCGCAACGATCCCGGCATCCGCTTGTTGCAGAAGCGGTTCGATTTCGGCCCTAGCTTCGGCGGTTTTGATTTTGGTGGGTTGATAAACGGGAATGCCGTATTCAACAGCAAAAACTTTGACTGGCGGAGGCGTCACAATTTGCTTGCGCCCCACTGGACGGTCGGGTTGCGTGAAGACGGCAAAGACTTCATGTCCGGCTTCCAGCAATTTTTTTAGCGAGGGAACGGCAAATTCCGGCGTCCCCATAAAAATCAATTTCATAAGTGCGATGATTTAAGTGATTTACCTTTTGGCTGTGCAGTCTAGGAGTCCACTGCAAGGCAAGTCAAACTGGCGGCTGTAAAAAAAGCCTGATGGCAAATTGCTTTGCCTTCAGGCTTCAAGTTTGAGGATGGTAGTGGTGTTGCCTCGTAACTCTATTCGTCGGCGGTTTTGAAACTGATTTGTGGAATTAACGGCAATCCTTTTACTAAACGCAGCGTCGGATCTTTCAACACGTCTGCCGCTTCCGTGTTCAATTCCGATTCGCGCAATTCTTTGTATTTGCCATTTGGGTAGAGCAGCAAAAAGACCGGGCCATTGCTTTGTGAAGCAACCGGTTTCGGTTTGACGACCGGTTTTGGCTTGGCAGCTTTGGCCGCCGCAGGTTTGCTGGAACTTCCAGCCGTAGATTCGGTCGTTGTTTCGGTTTCCGCGATTGGGGTGTCGAGATTTGATTCAGTCATCTGTTCTTGGACCTCTTCTTCGAAATTGATATGGATCAAGTTGTTGGGATTTGGCTCGCCTTGATCGCCGAACTCTGTTTCGCCGCGAGCCGTTGAAAAGCCGCCGGATTGTAAGTGAGCAATTGGCGTTTTGGAAACTACGGCAGCCCGATTCTTTTTCGAGCGAGAGGTCCAAACCATCGTTTGCGGATCGAAGGCTCGGCCAGATTTTTTGGCTGCCTGATTCAGCCGTTCTGTGATTGCGTCAGTTCCGGGCTCGGCAGCCAGCGCGTTGTGCCAGTCTTTGCAGTCACGCCGGAACTTGCAGGTCCAGTAGCAAACTTCCACAGCTTTCTGACAACTGAATCTATTGCAGGCAATCTGCATACTGGCACCTCGCTCTCAGCGCTAAAACCTGCTGAATTAAAATGGAATTTCGTCTTCTTCAATGCTCACCAGCGGACGGCTGGAAGCGCGTTTGGATTTTGCGGCTTTGGTTGTTACAACCGCACTTGTCTGTGCTTGCTGGTTTTCAACCTCGATTTGATTTTCAGTGCTGGTGATCTGTGGCAAAGCAAATTCGTTTCGGTTACCGAGAAACTGTATGTCCGTAGCTGTAACTTCCGGACTGATCCGTTGATTCCCTTCACGGTCAGCATATTCTTCCAATCGCAAGCGGCCTTCGACATACACCTGACGGCCTTTGCCCAGATACTCGTTGGCAAGCTCTGCCTGCCGTCCCCAAACCGTAACCCTGAACCAGGTTGTATGCTCACCAGTTTCTCCGGTGGCTGATTTGCGACGTTCCGTAGTGGCTACAGACATTTTGCAAACCGCTGTTCCCTGTGGCGTATAGCGCAATTCAGGATCGCGTCCCAAAAAACCAACGATTGTGATTTTGTTAAATGACATCACTGCAACCCTCCTTCTATTTTGGCTTGGTTGGTTTGAAAATTTGCCAAAACTGGACGCAGTGTACTCACTTCCTCGCTTTGTGTCAAGAATGAAACACAAAATCCACAAACGAAACATAAAATGGCCCGAAAAGCGTTTTTGCTCTTCGGGCCATTTTTGATTTTCTACAGACAAACAAACCGCTAACTCATTCCCACTCACCAAGTTTGATCTTCTTTTTGATTTTCCTGCCAACCAGTTCCCGCTTCAATGGATTCAAGTATTCAATAAAGACTTTGCCATTGATGTGATCATTTTCGTGCAACACACAGCGGGCGGCGTAGCCCGAAACTTCAAATGTAAATTCCTTCCCGTTCAAATCAACAGCCTGAACGGTGACAATTTCGGGACGTTCGACTTCCACATAAATCCCCGGAAAGCTTAAGCATCCTTCTTCTCCGACAATTTTCCCTTTGGAATCAACGATTTTCGGGTTGATGCAGACAACGCGCTCCCCCGAATCCTTTCCAGCGCTGACGTCCATCACAAAAAGCTGTTTCGACAGAGCCACTTGCGGAGCGGCCAAGCCAACGCCTTTGGCTTCGTACATCGTGTCGAACATATTGCCGATGAACTCAGCCAATTGGCCGTCAATGTTTGTCACATCTTCTCCGGCCTTTTGCAGCACCGGGTCTCCATATTTCACGATCGGTAAAATCATCTTCTTTTTTAGTACTCCTTCACCTGTTGTAAATAGCTTTCATAGTTCCGCTTCATTTCTCGCAGCGAATCTCCACCGAACTTTTCGCGCATCGCATTGGCCAATACGATGGCAACCATCGCTTCTCCGATCACGCCAGCAGCCGGAACCGCTGTTACGTCCGAACGCTCAAAGTCGGCCTCCATCACTTCCTTGGTTTCAATGTGAACACTGCGAAGCCGTTTCCTGAGCGTCGCAATCGGTTTCAGATACCCGCGAACGCGAAGCTCTTCGCCATTGGTCATGCCGCCTTCCAAACCTCCGGCGCGATTGGACATTCGGTAAAAATCTTTTTTGTCAGCGTTGTAGCCAATTTCATCGTGAACTTGGGAACCGGGCATCGCGGCATTGGCCACGCCTTCGCCGAGTTCGACTGCTTTTGTTGCGTGAATAGACATCACCGCCTGAGCCAGTTGCCCATCCAGCTTCGACGCCCAACTTGTGTGCGAACCCAAGCCCGGCGGGCAGCCTTTAGCGACAATTTCAAAAATCCCGCCCAGCGTATCGCCTTCTTCGACTCCGGCTTTATCAATGCGCTCGATCATTTGGGCTTCGGCTTGTTTGTCCACGCAGCGCAGCATGATGTCGTCGTAAATGGCTTTGATCTGATCCCAACAGGCGTCACGATTTTCAATCGAAATTTCGCCAAGCTGAATGACGTGGCTGGCCAGTTCAATCCCAAATTCTCTAAGCAATTGCTTGGCAAAAGCTCCGACAGCGACACGCATCGTCGTTTCGCGCGCGCTGGCTCGTTCCAGAATGTCGCGCAAATCGCGCCGGTCATATTTCAAGCCGCCAACCAAATCCGCGTGGCCTGGGCGAGGGCGAATCACCTTGCGGTCGCGTTCAGGCGGCTGTTCAGGCTTTTCTGCTGCCATCACTTCCAGCCAGTTTTGGAAATCGCGGTTTTCAACCATCACGGCAATCGGCGAACCGAGCGTTTCTCCGTGGCGAACTCCGGTCAGAATTTGAATCGTATCGGTTTCGATCTTCATGCGTCCGCCACGTCCGTAGCCTTGCTGACGCCGCCAGAGTTCGTGGTTGATGAAGTTTTGATCAATTGGCAAACCAGCAGGCAAGCCTTCGATTGTGGCGACCAGTGCGCGTCCGTGTGATTCGCCTGCAGTTGTAAAACTAAATGTCATAAATGCCCGAATTCCTTAATTTGCTCATTCCGCTTAATCGCAATCTCAAAAGCAATCACCGTTATGATGCAAAGTATCAAAAGGACAACGTGCCCCCAAGTTGCTTCGACAAATGTCGCGTTAATTGTTATCGGCGGATATTGATAACTTGTCCCAGCCCAATCCATATTTGCCATTAGGCGAGTATCCACAAACCAGGTGAAAAACTGAAACACTACACACATTACCCCTGTGGCAGCTATTAAGCGGTTGGTGTGTTTCTTAAACCAAGCCCAATAACCAATCAACAAAGCAATTAGTGGAGCAATTTCATAGGCAATGAAAGTCAAACGTCTAATAAATCCTAGTTTCCACACTATATTCGGAAAACTCAATCTATGACCATTCGTGAGCAATAATATCCAATATGTGGCTAACAGAATGGTCATCAATAGCAATGATGCTTTTGAAAATCCGGGAGAAATTACCGCCAGCAGAGACCCAAACAGTATCAATGTGAACCCTAAGCTGGTTCTGAATTCGGTGGCATTTATATTTATGCCAATGTCCTGCTCACTAGCCAGCTTGAAAATTTCATTCAACTCGTACCACTCAACACACGTTTGAATAAGGCTCACCAAAAACGAAGCCAATACCAAGAGTTTTAGAGCAAAGCTACCCGTACAAATTGCGATAAGAGACTTGGACATCGTTTAGGCGAATTCCTTTGGGCAAATAGTTTCCAGAGTATAAAAGCCGCCTTGGCAATGGGCAAATAAACGATTTTGATGGCTCGTGTTCGCAGCTTATTTGAATCGAAAACTGCTTGCGGCCATAATCTCGCCTCACAATTCATCACCGACTTCATTTACAGAAAAGGAAACCGCAAAGCGAAATGCAGAATTCTCCATTCGCGCACATCGAACAAGCGCCGCCCGATCCGATCATCGGACTCACCGAAGCATTCAACAACGACTCCAATCCGGCCAAAGTGAATCTTGGCGTAGGCGTTTATCAGGACGCCAACGGCAAAGTTCCTGTGCTGAACGTGGTCAAGGAAGCTGAAAAACGCTGGTACGACCAGGAAGCAACCAAAAGCTATTTCGGAATTGATGGCGTTC
>CAYLJQ010000340.1:0-7526 GCA_964383955.1 uncultured Heliomicrobium sp.
GGCGGTCAGCTATCTGCTGCCGCCGGAGTGGAAGAAGTGGAAAGGCGAGTTTGAAAAAGTCGCGCTCAACGAAGAAAACATCATCACCAAAAAGGTCAGCGATAAATCCAAGGCTTCTTACCTGCGAACAAAGGCGCTGCAAGCTTTGGCTGAAATCGGCGACGAAGAGACGCTCAATCGCTTGCGCGAAAAACGGCAACTATGGCCGCTTGACCTGGAACGCGTTTTTTACAGCACCAGCGAAGAAATCATCTGGCGGAATAACGGATAAAAGGAGACATCATGTTAATCAAACCAATTTCTGGCCACACGGACCAAAAATACTATCTGGTCAATTTCGACAAAGACGGCAAAGAACGCTTCGGGGGCGAAAACGGATTGCCAAGTTCTGAGCTGTTGAAAGAGTTGAAGAACGGTGGTTACACAGACGTCATTATCATGAGCCACGGTTGGATGGGCGATGTTCCGGCGGCAATTGCACAATACGACAAATGGATTCCGAACTTGTTTACCTGCCCGGACGACATGGAAGCGATGAAAAAGAAGCGACCCGGTTTCAAGCCGATGTTTGTCGGATTGCATTGGCCCAGCCTGCCGTGGGGCGATGAAGAAGACAACGGCTCTTTTGGTTTCGACCCGCAAAGCGAAGTCGGAAAGATCATCAAAGCCACAGTTGACGATTATGCGGAGCGGTTGGGCAATGTGCGCGGAATTCGCAGACCGCTGAAAACCATTGTAACGGCGGCGCTGGATGAACATTCCACCTTGCCGGAAAACGTTCGCGCCGCGTACGTGGCATTGGCCAAGGCGCTGAAGCTGGAAAGCGGTTCGGAAAATGCCGCGATTGATGCGGAAGTCCCCAATTACGATCCCGAACAGATGTTCCAGGATGCGTTGAAGCAGGAGAACGAAGACCTTCAAACCGGCAGTTTCAGCAAGGTTTCGTTTTTCGGAACGCTGATGGCGCCGCTGCGGACGTTCAGCTTCTGGGAAATGAAAAGCCGCGCCAGACAATTCGGCGAAAGCGGGGGGAACGCGTTTCTGCGCGCAATTCAGAAAACGGCGGCTGACGCCGGACGCGAAATTCACATCCATTTAATGGGACATAGTTTCGGTTGCGCGGTCGTCACGGCGATTGCCGCCGGCAAAGCAGGCGATAAAACCGCACAGGCTCCGGTTGATTCGATGACGCTGGTGCAGGGCGCACTTTCAATCTGGGCATATTGTCCCAGTATTCCGCACGATGCGGGCAAACCCGGATACTTCACTCGACTGATGAAAAATGCGCGCGTGAGAGGGCCGATTGTAACAACGCAATCCGAATTCGACCGGGCTTGCGGGTTCTTATACAAGGTCGGCGCAGGCATTGCCGGACAGGTTTCCTTTGCCGGCGAGCTTCCGAAAATCGGTTCGCTTGGCGCGTTTGGAATCCAGGGAATGGATTTGACCACTGAAGGGCTGAAAATGAAGCCGGTCAACGAAGCGTACAACTTCAAACCTGGAAAGGTTTATAACCTGGAAAGCAGCGACGTGATCAAAAACGGCGGAGGCGCTGTCGGCGCGCACAGCGACATTTCCCATCCGGAAGTGGCGCACGCATTGTGGCAGGCGGCTCTGGCTGCTTGAACTGGCAATTGAGTAAGGAAAGGCTGGAGAGAAAGCGAGACGGAGGGAACGAGGGATTGAGAAAAAGAGAGGGTGTTTCCCTCGATCACTCAAACTCTCATTCCCCCGTCCTCAGTCTAGCGTCTCTTCATAGACAGCAGCAATTGCAGCAGTGTCGTGAAGAAATTGACGAAGGTGATGTAGATGCTCATCGTATTCGCGACTGCGGCTTCCCAGGAATTTTCACTCTTGCTGAGGTTGAAAAACTTGAGCAGAAAAAGCCCGGAAAAGATCAGAATGCCGAAGATCGAATAGACAATATTGACCGTCCTGGAAAACCGGACGAACATTCCCACCAAACCGACCACGATCAAGCCCAACAAACCGATCATCAGGATCGGTCCCAGCGCCGAAAAGTTGATGCCCGAAGTCATCGCCACAATGCCGGTGATAATCATCACGGCGGTTGTGCCGGTCAGGGATTGAATGACGATTCCTGGGCCTTCTTCGCTAACGGCATAAGACACAAAGGGGCCAATCATCATTCCGAAAATTCCGCTCCAGCCCATCAGCAACCCAACCGCCAACAAGCCTCCGCCAGCAGCGCGGACAACGAACATGCCGACCATTGCTAGAAGGAATAAACCAATGGCTGCAATCAGGCTTTGAATGTTGCGGCCCAGGTATGCGCCAACTCCGCCTGCTGCGATTGACAGGCTGAGCAAGCACATGACTTTCGCCACCAGCGGCGTGCTTTCAACCGGCAGCGCGCGAAAGCCCAAAAACATCAACAGCAACCCGGCGAACACGGCCAGCACCAGACCTCGAATCGAATACAGGTCGGATTTGAGTTGTTCGCCGACATAGTTTCCGGAACGAACATATCTTTCTGCTTGCATAGTATTTATCCTCCTTGGAGAAATGTTTGTAGCGCCGCCTTTCGAGACAGCACCAAGAGCAATTGATTCAATCTACAAATTTTCGTTCATCCGTCATCGCCGCCGCCAGCACGGCCAGATATTCTTCGTGTGTCATATCTATCGCCCCGAAATGGCCAACGTGGGGCGTGCGCATTTGCGCATCAAGCAACTTGAAATCTTTTTGCCGCAAGCGTTCGGCCAATGCCACCAGCGCAATCTGCGAACCAAAATCTATGCGCGTGAACATGGATTCACCGAAAAAGGCGGACTTGATAGAAATACCATACAGCCCGGCGGCCAGTTTTCCATCCTGCCAAACTTCAACCGAGTGCGCGAACCCGCGCCGGTGCAATTCCACATAAAGAGCGATCATGTCTTCGCTCAGCCAAACTTCTTCGGGATGAACTTCGTCATGCCGCGCACAAGCTCGCAGAATAGCGCTAAAGTTGGAGTTTATTTTGATTTCGTAATTTGTCTTCCGCATGGCCTGCCGCAAAGAGCGGCGCACTTTGAATCTGTCATCCAACGGAATGATCGTGCGCGGTTCAGACATAAACCAGTCAATTTCGCCGTACCGACCGCGCGACATGGGAAAATAACCTTGCTGATAGGCGGCCAACACCTGTTCCGGTGTGACAATTCTCCTCACGGCTGTTCGTCTGCTTCGCATGGGCGAAATCTATCACGCTCCTGGATGCCGGGGAAGAGCGCGGAACTTAGATTTCTCTGTGAATTGCGCGCGTTCACCTTTCTGAACCTGCGTGCTATCTTCCAATTGCCGTTCCGGCAAATCCAACAAAGTTCAAACAGGAGTTGAAAACGATGAGCCGCTTATCTCGCTTCGCCAAGCTGTGCATTTGTTTGGCAATTGTTTTTGCGTTCAGTGCGGATGCGTTCGCGCAACCAAATAAACCGAAATCGGCAACTGCTACGACAACAATCACCAGACCGCCAAGCTTGAGTTACGTGCTGTCGTTCCCGAATCCGCACACGCATTTGTACGAAGTCGAGTTGACCATCAGCAATGTCACGACGGCTCAGTTGGACGTTTCGCTGCCTGTTTGGACGCCGGGTTCGTATTTGGTCCGGGAGTACGCGCGCAATCTTCAGGATTTCAATTCCAGCGAAAGCGCAGGGCAGCTTCGCTGGCAGAAAGTGGACAAAGCGACCTGGCGCATTGAAGCCGGTGCGTCCGCCGACAAGCCGAAAACCGTTCGCGTTTTTTATCGTGTGTATGCCAACGAACTGGCAACGCAAACCAGTCACCTGGATGCAACGCACGCGTATTTCAATGGCGCAGGAATCTTTATGTATGTGGCTTCGGCCAAAGATCAGCCTCACCGTTTGAAAATCGTTCCGCCCGCAGGCTGGCAAGTGGCCTCACCGTTGGCGCTGGCCGCCGATTCGGACGGCTATTTCACCGCAGCGGATTACGACCGTCTGGTGGATTCGCCGACGGAAGTCGGCAAGCACAAGCTGCTGGAGTTTGACGTTCGCGGCAAAAAGCATCGCATCGCAATTTGGGGGCAATATGAATTTAATGACGAGCGGCTGAAAGCTGATTTTGCCAAAATTGTCGAAGCGGGCGCTGAAATGTTCGGCGGGTTGCCGTATGAACATTATCTGTTCCTCGTTCACGTTCAGCCGGGAATAGGCGGCGGAACAGAGCATTTGAACTCGAACGTCAGCATGACAACTCCGCAGGCATTTGCGTCGGATCGCGGCTACAAAGGGTTTCTGGGGCTGGAATCGCACGAGTATTTTCACCACTGGAACGTCAAACGAATTCGTCCGCTGGCGTTGGGACCATTTGATTATCAGCGGGAAAATTACACGCGCGGGTTGTGGGTTTCAGAAGGCGTCACCAGTTATTACGGTGATTTGCTATTGCGCCGGGCGGGCTTGATCAGTTCTGACGAGTACTTTGCGGGGCTGGCCGGTTTGATCAGCGGTTATGAACGACTGCCCGGACGATTCAAACAAAGCGCGGAATCGGCCAGCTTTGACGCCTGGATCAAACACTATCGTCCGGACGAAAATTCGCTGAACACGGCCATGAGCTATTACACCAAAGGCGAAATTCTGGGTTTGCTGTTTGACCTGGAAATTCGTTCGCTGACCGGAGGCGCGAAATCCTTTGACGATGTGATGCGACTGTTGCTGGAAAACCACGGCTTGCCAAAACCCGGATTCACGGACGCCGAACTGAAAGCCACCATCGAAAAAGTCGCTGGAACCAGCATGACCGATTTTTGGAATCGGTTTGTCAGCGGCAACGAAGAAATTGATTTCAACGCCTATTTCAACAAAGCCGGTTTGAAGCTGGAAAAGAGCTATCAGCCCGGAACGCCTTATGCCAGCAGCAAAACTGACAAACCCGGCACGCTCGGCATTGCGTTTCGTGCGCAAGGCGACCGCGTCATTGTCGCCAATTTACCATCGGATTTGCCCGCGTATGCCAGCGGGTTAAACACCAACGACGAACTTGCAGCGATTGATGGCAAACGGCTGACATCAGCCAACGTCGCCGATCTGTTCAGCAACGTTCGCGCAGGCCAACGAGTGGTGCTGACGGTGTTTCGCCGCGACCGGCTGATGACATTTGAACTGACGGCGGCTATCAAACCGTTTGACCGATACACGATTTCCGAAGCCAGAGACGCCGTTGATTCGCTCAAGTCGCTGAGAAAAGCTTGGCTGGGCGAAAAATGAAGTTCACTTTTTCAATCTGGCTTTGGCGTCCAACTCTTTCAGCGTTAACCGAAGGCTGACGATGTAGGGAGCTTCGCCAGCGATCCAATGACCGTATGTCGTGGTGACAAAAGTTCCGTCCGGCAAAACTTCTACGCCTGGATAGGCGCAGTCTGCGTCCCAACCGGATTTGTTTTTGTGGTTGTCCATCAGCCGAACGCGGTATTGGCCTTCGCGCAAATTGACGATGTCATCATATCGTCCCACCCAGGCGACCCAATCGCCTTTGGTTGAAGATTCCAGCGTCGTGTCGCGGAAGGAAATGAACAACCGGCCGTCAGGCGCATATTTGCCAGTGTGCCGGTCGCCAGTCAGCGCGCCGGGCAATTCCGCAGGCTGGCTCCAGGTTCTGGCTTCGTCATTGGAAAACATCACGTACGAATTGCGCGCCCGGCGATTTTCGCGCAACAGCATGGCCAGTTGTTTGCCGTTGGGCGAACGGATCACGCCGGGTTCGCACAAGTGAATCTTGTCGGATTTGAACAGTTCCTGTGGTTCGCCCCAGCTCAGCCCGCCGTCTTTCGAGATCGTTTGGTACAACGTCATGAATTCCGACCGTTTGCCGTCTTTGCGAAAGAACCGCCCGTCGTCGTGAAACAGCGCCACGTAATCGCCATTTTTCAGCCGCTCGACGCTTCCCATTGCCACGATGCCGCCGTAATCGCCAATCGGATTCAACTCGCTCCACGATTTTCCGTCATCTTCTGAAACCGCCATCCGAATCGGGTACAAGCCCGAAAAAACAATCAGCCGTTTTTTGCCTTTGCGGTCAATCACGCGATGAATCGTCGGCGTTTCCAGCGAAGTTTCCCAGCTTTTCGGCGTCGGCAACCGATCCGACCAGGTCAGGCCGCCATCGGTTGAACGTTTCATTTGGATGGCTCCGCGCCCGTGGCCTTTGGGATAAACGGTAATGATCGTCTTTTTGTCTTCCAGCAAAACCGTCGTCGGATGCCCCAGGTATTGGTCTGTCTCGCGGTCAACGATGACTTGCCGTTGTGTTTCAGCCGAAAGGTCAATCGTGGGGATCGAATAGCCGCGTGGTTGAGATGGGGATTGTGCGTTGCCAACTTTGCCAGCGAACAACCCAAGAACAATTGCAAAAACAAAAAGGCCACGAAAACTGTTTTTCAAAGTCGCTCTCCAAAAGAGTGTTGCGAATTTGAAGTGCGGCGGCTCTAGCGCCACTTTGGTAGTCGTTTGGAAGGTCGTCTTTCATCAAGACTGCCAAAGTTACGCCAAAAGCGCCGCACTCCAAAGTTTAGTTGCGAGGAATAACCGGCAACACGATGGCTGATGGATGTTCGGCGTCGTGATAAATCGTTTGCTGCGCCTTGACCATTTTCGTGCCGTGCATCGTCGCTTCGCCGGTGTTCAAATTGCGATTGAAGCGCGGAAAGTTGCTGCTGGACAGGTACACGCGAATCTTATGACCGGCTTTGAACACGTTGCTGGTCGCCCACAAATCAATCGTGTATTTGTAAATCTTTCCTGGTTCAATCAGTTCAGCGCGTTCGGTCGAATTGCGGTATCGCGCACGAACGATGCCATCCGTCAGAAACCGCGCGTAGCCCGTTGAATCAACGTCAGCAATTAGCGCCGTGAAGTCCGTGTCCACGGCTGAGCTTGCCGCATACAACTCCACCGTGATGTAGCCCGTTGTTTCAACGTCGCGTTCCAGTGCCGGAGTCGAAAAGACCAGCACGTCTTGCCGCGATTCGTTGGGTTGCTGGGTAAACGGGCCGGGCATCGTTCCGCCGCAACAAAGCCTGCCGCCGACCGTCGGAACCGGATTCGCCGGATCGTATTCAAAGGTGTCAGCTTTTTCGTTGGCCGAAGCTTTGCCAGGAGCCTGAGTTGAAAGCGATCCATCACCGCTGGCGGAGATTGCGCCTTTGGCTGAATGGAAAAAGTATTTGGTGTATTGCGTGCGCGCCAATGGAAATTCTTTTTCATCGCGCCAAATGTTTTCGCCCATGACAAACAGCTTCACAGGGGAATCACTGGCAAACTCGTTTTTGATTCCTTTCAGCGCGTAATCCATCCACTTCACAATCGTGCCGTTCATATCCAGCACGGCTTGTTTGCCAAATGTCACGTCACCGATTTTGCCTTCGGCTGAAGTCGCCGCATGCGCCCAGGGGCCAACCAATAAGCGTTGATTCGCGCGCGCTTCAGGCGTCGCCGCACTTTTCTGCATGCCGACGTAATTGCCGATAGAACCTTTTAGAAAGATGTCGTGCCAGCCGC
>CAYLJQ010000341.1:0-7514 GCA_964383955.1 uncultured Heliomicrobium sp.
ATTGCTCCATAAAAGCGTATCGCTCAACCATCGCGGCTACTTGTGGTTTCAGCTTCAGCGTTTCAGCAGCGAAGTCTGCCAGGCGTTCGATTTCCATTCTGCTTTGGCCAATCGCCCGCGCCAGCATATGAAAAATCAGCAACTGGCCCGTGTAGGTTTTGGTTGCGGCGACGCTGCGTTCGCGTCCGGCGTGAATCAGGAAGGTTTCGTCGGCCAGTTTGGCCATCGTGGATTCGGCTTCGTTGGTGATGGCCAGCGTCGTCGCTCCGCTGCGTTTGGCGTTTTCCAGCGTCAGGTTGATGTCAACGCCTTCACCGGATTGCGACACACCAATGACCAGGGCTTCGCGCAAATCCAGTCTGGCTTTGTAAATCGTGTGAACTGCCGGAGCCGACAGCGAAACGGGAATGCCTGTGGTCAATTCCAAGATGTAACGGCCAAACAGCGCAGCATTGTCCGAACTGCCGCGCGCGACCAGCACAATCAATCGGGGCCGCTTTTCCCGCAAATGAGCGGCAAAGCGTTCGATCTTTTTTGATTCGCGTTTGATGGTGCGTTCGATAGCGGTGGGTTGTTGTTCGATCTCTGAAAGCATCAGGGACATGGGGTGGTTGTGATCCTCCTATCATCGGGCTGTCATCGGCTATGGAACAGGCCCGTATGACAAATATCCGTCAAAAAACGTGTGAACGATTTGCCGGATTTCCGGTTCTGCAATGGTTTGCGACGGAAACCTGACTTGTAGTTGTTGCAGCAGGCTGACGCGAAACTGTATGCGCGTGCCGCTGTTCATCAAAATTGCGTGGGCATTGCGGCGAAATTGCTCATCAAACATTTCGGTCGCCAGTTTTTGCAAAGCGTCAAACGCGAATTTTTCGGCGCGCTCAGTTTTATCGCCAAGCTTGCTGGCGTCTCCCTGAAGTTGCTGTCGAACGAACTCTTCAAGCTGCGGGCGCACCATCAGGTTGTAGCCCCAATCTTCCAGAACCCGGCTGAACAGCAGATTGACCTGCGCGCGTTCAATGCGATGGACGCGGTCAATGTCGTCGCGCAAAGATTTAATCGCCGAAAAAAAGATGATTGCGTGAGCCAATCCTCGATTCAATACATCGCGCGCCGGTTCGCCCGGAGCCGTCGAGGCATACACCATCAGCTTGCCCAGCAATTTGTTTTTACGTAGTTCGGCCAGCATCGCTTCTTTGGCCTGTTTCGTTTCCGACAAATCCAGGAACGCGATGCGGGCGCCGGAATCAATCGTCCGCATCAGGTTGACGGTTAATCCCATTCGCTCTTCTTCGGTGGTTTGCGGCGTGTGTACGAAAAGCAGGATGTCCACCTGCCGGGCGGCTTCGGGATTCTGAACCAACAACGTTCCGCCGACCAGTTTGGCTTTGGCGGCAATGGTCTGATTCAGTGGAGCTGTGCTGCTGTCTTTGGAAACACTTCCTTCATCGGACGAAAAAACTGGCAGGATTTTTGGCGTGCGGCCGAACCGTTGTGCCAGCAGTTTGGCAAGCAGCACTTCTGCCAGCGAATTCTGACCGCTGGCAAAGCCCACTTTGTCGTTGATTTCCCGCAACGCCGCTTCGCCCATCATTCGCGCGCGGGCAATTTGCGCAGGCTTGGCGGTCAGATCTTCGTCTTGCCCGATCAACAGAAAATCCAGCGAATTGCCCGAAATCATTTCCATTGCAGCCTGGCAGGATTGCTTTGAACGTTCCACCGCCGAATCCAGCGAAGCGAAGCCATAAATTTGCGGCTTGGAATTTTGCGCGCGAATTTGTTTCAGAAGGGGCGCGATTTCAGCGGCGTCGGCGTCCAGTGAAACTAGGATTCCTGTTACCCCAGTCAGGTCCTGCGCTTTTAACCATTCGATTCGCTCAACCGATTCGGATTTTGGTGTCAGCAACCGCGAAGGCGGTAGCACCAAATAATGATCTGCGATCTGTGTAAGTGTTTTTAGCTCCAGATAGCGATTATCAGCGGGCAACAGAATGATCTTGCCGGCCAATTCTCTGCGAGCGGCTGGTTGCAGTTGCGGGCGCTGATTTTTCTTTTGCGCGAATCCTGCGTCGGGCAACAGGGCAACAATGATCAGAATGAGGACAGAGAGATAGAGGGAAGGGGGGATAGAGAGAGAGAGAGAGAGGATATCTCTATACTTAGAAGTGATTTTTGCGGTTGGCACATCCATTTCTATAAAACTCCGTCGCTGGCAACTTGCCTCTTCGCTCCATCCCCCCGTCTCTCCACCCTTCAATCGGCCCTTATGGCCGTGGCCGTGTTTTACGTGCCGGCGTAGTTGTTGTCGTGGTGGCAGGCAATCCGCCTTTCAAGCGTTGAAAATCGTTGGAATTGCTGATGCCTCGGCCCTCCGTTCCTTGCAGATGTTGTTGAATTTCCACCTTTGTGTTGGCTTCGCGCTCGCGCGGATCGGGATGGCTGGCCAGAATGGAACCGAGCGAATTTCCGCCACCTTTTGAGGCTTGTTGCAGCATCTGGAACATTTCAACCATTCCGGCAGTGTTGTAGCCAGAGTTTTTGATGTTATAGAGGCCCAGAAAATCCGCTTCGCGCTCTGCTTCGCGGCTATGCTTCATCAAAAAGCCTCCAGCCACAAGGCTTCCAAGCGCCATACCCGCTTCCGCGCCTTGCTGGCCGCCAAGAATGGCTCCCAGGATTGTTGCGCCGATTACCGTTCCTTGTGTTTTTAACCCGCTGGCGCGTTTAACGTTTTCCAGCCCGTGGCGTCCGACAATGTGCCCAATTTCGTGGCCGATGACACTGGCCAGTTGCGCTTCGTTTGTGGTCGCCGCAATCAATCCCGTGTGGACATAAACCCGACCGCCCAACGTTGCAAAGGCATTTAAGGTCTTGTCGTTGACGACGTAAAAACGCCAGGGAATGTTTGGACGTTCGGAGCGCCGAGCCAACGATTGCCCAAGCCGATTGACGTAATCATTTATCGAACGATCTTCAACCAGGCGAATCTGTTTCAGCAGTTCCTGGTGAACCTGTTCGCCCATTTTCATTTCTTCGTCTTCGGACAAATAGCCTTTGTTGGTGTATTCCCGATTGCGGAATTTGTCGTAAGGATTGCTTTGCGCTTCCATTACGCTGACTGAGAGCGCACAGAAGATGGCGATTGTTAGTACTCGGTGCCAATTGGCGAGAAGTTTCATTGCGTTTCCTCCTTGAATCTATTCCATCAACAAATCAATTGCGTGCGGCAGCGTGCGCGCGATGGCGGCCAGATTTTCCCGCGCACCACGCACACTGCCTGGCAGGTTGATAATCAGCGAACGGCCGCGAATTCCGCAAACCGCGCGCGACAAAGCGGCAAGGGGAGTGATTTTCAAACTTTCGGAGCGCATCAATTCTGCAAGTCCCGGCGCTTCGCGCTCAATCACTTCGCGCGTTGCTTCCGGCGTCACATCACGCTGCGAAAATCCTGTTCCGCCCGTGGTGATGATCAAATTCGCTTCGCCGGAATCGGCAAAATGCCGCAATCGGTCAGCGATCAATGCCCGGTCGTCCGGCAAAATTTCCGTGGCGACGATCTCCGCTTTCAGCGGTTGCAACTCGGCCACGACCGCCGGGCCGGATAAATCTTCCCGCTCTGAGCGCGAAGCCGAATCGCTGATGGTCAAAACCACCGCTTTGATCGTTGCTTTGTTCATTGTCGCCATAAGGGGATGGCAGGAGTGTAATTGGTTAGCCCGAGGGTTTCAATCAGCACGGATTTAGCTTATGGCTTGCCACACGGCTGGCGGTGACGTGTTCGTAAAGTCGCTCGTATTGCGGGATGACTCGTTCGGTGTTGAACTGATCCACCGCCCATTCACGCCCACGCCGCCCCATTGCGCGCTGTTTGGTTGCGTCAGACAAAATTTCGATTGCGTGCTCCGCGATGGTGTTGATGTCGCCCAATTCGACCAGGTATCCGTTTTCGCCATTCAGCACGACTTCCGGCAAACCGCCTGCGCGCGTAGCGATGACAGGAACTTCGCAGGCCATTGCTTCCAGCGCCGCCAGGCCGAAGGATTCGGTTTCGCTGGGTACCAGCAACAAATCGGCGACGGACAAATAATCCGCAATGTTCGGAACCTGCCCGGCAAAAATCACTTCATCTACCAAGCCATAATCTTGCGCCAGTTTTTCGGCTGCCGCACGTTCAGGCCCATCGCCGCACATGACCAATCGAACCGGCAGTTTCGAGGTGGCTTTGATTTTCGCCAGCGTGTGAACGCAATCGCGAATGCGTTTGACCGGGCGGAAGTTCGAAACATGCATCAACAGTTTTTCGCCGTGCGGAGCCAGTCCGGTTCGCAATTTGGTGTTTTCGCGTCGCTGATATTCTTCAGCGTTGATGAAATTCGGGATGACTTCGATTCCGCTCAAACCAAATGTCCGGCAGGTTTCGTCTGATAGATATTTCGAAATCGAAGTGACGGCGTCCGACTGCGCAATGGAAAATTTCGTGATCGGCAAAAAGCTTTTGCGCGAACCGACCAGCGTGATGTCAGTTCCGTGGAGCGTCGTCACAAAGGGCAAATAGCGCGTCGGCTTATACATCTCCCGCGCCAGATAAGCCGCCGTCGCGTGCGGAATCGCGTAATGCATGTGCAGCACGTCCAGTCGTTCAGATTCCGCGACTTCCAGAATCTTCGACGCCAGCGCCAAATCGTATGGCGGGAACTCGAACAGCGGGTAATCAAACAAATCAACCTGATGAAATTTCACTCGGTCGTTGAGCAGGCAAAGGCGCGTTGGCAAAGCGTAGCTGATGAAATGCACCGAATGGCCGCGCGCCGCCAGTTCGCGGCCAAGTTCCGAGCCGACAATGCCGCTGCCGCCATACGTTGGAAAAACTGTAATGCCTATGTTCATAGCAAGGTTGAGTTTCGATTCTGTCAAGCAACCAAACTTTTCATTTTCCATCTTCCATTTCTGATTTTTCATTTGTCATTGCTGCGGTGCGCTTGAGCAATGACAAATGAAAACTGGAAACTGCCAAATGGAAAAATAAAAGCGCGATTATGCCGGGAAGGATGACTTATTCCATCGAGTAGCCCGCGTCGCGCCAGGCTTTGATTCCGCCCGCCATCGAAAGAATGTTCGTGTAGCCCATTCTTTGCAGGTTGTCACCGGCCAATGCTGAACGGAATCCGCCGCCGCAATACAGAACGATTTCCGTGGCTTTGTCAGGAACGACTTTTTCGATGTCGCGTTCGATGATGCCGCGTCCCAGATGCTGCGCTCCGGCGGCGTGATCCACGTCCCATTCGTTGTCTTCGCGCACGTCAATGAAGACGAAGTTTTCGCCCGCGTCGAGCTTCTGTTTCACTTCGGCGACAGTGATTTCCTTGACGCGAGATTTGGCGTCGTTGCAAAGCTGTTCAAATGCTTCTGAATGTTTCATTTTCCTGTTCCTTTCAAGTTCCGATTTTCAAACCTCACGTTCAATGGAAACCCGCATGACCATCCCTGTTTCGTTTTGATGTTGGAAACTTCTTTCGATGGATTATCGCATCCATTTGCCCGCTTTCTATTGCGGCGCTGGTTTTAGCGCAAACTCCCGAAGCTGACAAGCAGGCGGCAAAAGCGCGCTGATTCAGCAGCTTTTTCCGTTGTGCCAGCCAAAGAATTGGCTGGCATGAAAATCAAAAGCCTTCGCCGTCTTGAAGTGACGGCGAAGGCTTTGCTGTTTTCCTGGAAGGTTTAATTGGCGAAAGGATTGCGACGTGAAGCTGTTGTCACGGCAAACACAGACGCCGTGCCAATGTTGAAGCCTTGTGTGAAAGCCGTAACACCAAAAACCGAGTTTAAGGCCTGAGCCGCTTCAGCAGACAGGGTGACTTTTACGCCCGGAAGAAACAGATTGTTGAACGCTTGTGGTTGCAGCGGCAGAGTGAGCGTGGGCAATTCCAAATCGAATAGTGGCAACCGTCCGACAAAATCTCCATTGACAGTAACCAAGCCTGTGAGAACCGGTCTGGACGTGGTCGTGTCAATGTTGAAGCTCAATAACTCGACTCGCGTTGTGCCAGCAGAAAGCACCAAGCCGCCAGTATGATTGATTTCGCCTTTGGCCGTTGCCAAATCCAGCGCTCCTCCTGTCACAGGGAAGCTGGCGACACCGCTTCGCAAAGCTCCTTCTCCTGTTGTTCCTGCGGAAACTCTCAAGGTACCCAGCGCAGACAGAAAATCGTTACTCAACGTGACGGTGGTTTTGCCGTCTGTCAATAACGCAGTCGGCGCCGCTGAAACCGAGGTTGAAAGAGACCCCAGAATGAGCAGCGCTGCAATGGAAGTTTTCAAGTGAAGTGAACGAAAAGCTTTTATCCTCATGTAAAACTCCTTTCTCATGCGTAGAGCAGTTACTTGGTTCTTGGCAAAGGGTAAGACTTTGCCTTCTTTGTTGCTTTTGTCCGTGATGGAATCAAGAGACTGGGAGATATTTTTTAGTAAAAATCCCAATCGAAATGATTTCACGCAGACGTGGACAAAATATCTTTCTGTTCAGCCAGTGTCAATTATTTTTATTGGGCAAAGCCTGGAAATCAGGTGGAGTTGTTAGGCTTACAGGGCTGAAGGCTGGACAAAGACTGGACAAGAAGCCGAGCGAAAAAGCAAGGTGTGTAAAAATGAGAGGTTTAGAGCTGGTGATTCATGAGGTTTGTTGGAGACAAGAGCGATACCATTCAATTGTTTGAAACAAGCCGTCGTCTAAACTGATCTCCGCGCGCCAGCCCAGACGAGATTCGGCTTTGCCAGCCGACAAATACTGCGCGTCAATTTCGCGTTCGATTTTGTGATCCAGCATCACGTGCGGTTTGATTTGGCCTTCTTTGCCAGCCAGACGGATGATGCGGTTGACCAGATCAAGCATTTGCACCGGATCACCTGCACCGAAGTTGAACGCTTCGCCAGCCGTGTCTTCGATCTTTTCCGCCAGCAGCAGATAGCCGCGCGCTACGTCGTCGGCGTGAACGAATTCGCGCACAGGAGTTCCGTCGCTGCGAATGATCGGCGCTTCGCCGCGAAGCACAGCCAGAATCGTTCCCGGAATGATGCGCGACAAATTCATATCGCCCGGCCCGTAAATGTTCGCAAAGCGCGAAACCGTGACCGGCGTTTTGTAAGTGTGCGCGAACGAACGCGCCAGAATGTCCGTGCAGGCTTTTGAAGCGTCGTAGGGAAACAATCCCAGCAGCGGGTAATGTTCTTCGTAAGGCAGATCGTCGTGCGAACCGTAGGCTTTATCGCTGGATGCCACGACCACGCGTTTGACGGTTTCGGCGCGTCGGCAGGCTTCCAGCAGTAAGTATGTGCCGCGAATATTGGCTTCAAAGGTGGAAAGCGGCGAGCGATTGGCTGCGCCGACGATGGCTTGGGCGGCCAGATGGAAAACGGCTTCGATTTCGTATTCCACCAGAATCCGTTCCATCAGCGCGTGATCTTCAATCGTGCCGTTGACCACGGTGACTTGCTGGCGCAAGTCAAAAATCTCC
>CAYLJQ010000342.1:0-7512 GCA_964383955.1 uncultured Heliomicrobium sp.
TGCTTTTTTCAAACAGATTGTTTTTGAAACTGACTGGTCAGTGTGGGACCAGAAATTGCTTCTATTGTTTTCAGCCAGCAATAGATTCTCAAAAAGGGGAAAATCATGAAAACCTACAGCCGCATTTTTGCTGCATTACTGGTTTGGTTGGCGTCCTTGGTAGCCGCGACGGCTAATTCTGCGCAACAGCGCCCAACCACAACCCTCAAACAACAACCGCCAGTTGTTCTGGAAGCACAGGGAAGAGGTAAATCCACGCCAACCCCAACTCCGGCCCCTGCTTCGGGAAGATTGAAACTCCCAGTAAAAATATCAATAGACCGCTCTCCGCAGGTGTTGGCAACTCCGCAAACCCGTCGGCCAGATTATCCCAGGATGCCAAATCTTGTTGGGCAGGATGTTGCCACGGCAGAAAGCCGTCTGATTCGTCTGCTGCCAAACAGCCGGCCACAAAGAGTTGTCTCCAGAGAGCGCAATCCGAATTATGCGGACGGGGTTGTAATCAATCAGCTTCCGCAACCCAGATCGGAACTGAGGCCCGATACCAGAATCGTGTTGTATATCAATCCGTCACAGCCAGTTCCGAAGATGCCAGATTTAATTGGAATGGATTTTGGAACGGCGGCAAGTCGCCTGTCCCGTGTGGCTCCAAACGTGCGGACTCAAAGAGTCAGAGCACCGCGCTACAATCCTGCTTATGGCGCGGATGTAGTCGTCAGCCAGTCACCCAATCCCGGAGCGGATCTAAATCCTAACGCTCAGGTGATTTTGTATTTGAATCCACCGCCTCCGATTCCAACGATGCCAAACCTGGTGGGGATGGATGCCGTAGCGGCTGGGAACAGGTTGCGCCAAGAAGTGCCGAATGTGCCGTGGCAACAGCAGCA
This sequence comes from uncultured Heliomicrobium sp., assembly GCA_964383955.1. Taxonomy (GTDB): domain Bacteria; phylum Acidobacteriota; class Blastocatellia; order RBC074; family RBC074; genus RBC074. The sequence continues at coordinate 888 of CAYLJQ010000342.1, forward strand.
AGCAAATGCCAATGATCGGAATTATGCTGTTGGGATAGTGCTTTCCCAATCACCGAATCCCGGAACAGAGTTAGGGCAAGGCAGCAGGATTGTGCTGTACATCAATCCACGTCCGACGCCGACTCCACAACCGACGCCGGTGACTGTGCCGGATGTTCGCGGGTTGTCTTACAGCCAGGCAAACAGTGTTTTGACAAGCGGGCAACTGAGAATTTCTGCAACCTCGAATCCAACAGGCAACATCGGCGATTATCGTGTGGTTGGACAACGGCCTCAGCCCGGCGGGTTGATGCCCCTTGGCGGGACGGTTTTTGTGACGATTGAACCACCACCACCGCCGCCAACACCGACAGCGTCGCCAACACCAACACCCACATCGTCGCCAACGCCGACACCTGCTGCGACTCCTGTAATTGTGCCGCATGTCAAAAAGAAAGAACTGACTGAAGCCATCGGCTTAGTGCGCGCGGCGCAATTGGAAATAGGCGAGGTGACAAAGAAAGATTCCAACGACGCAGCGAATGTTGTTTTGGAACAACAGCCTTCGCCGGGTCAACGCGTCGCGGCTGGAACACGCATCAACCTGGTCATAAGCAAATCACCGGAAACAGGCGGATTCATCAACATAATTCCCAAAGTTTTGGGAATTATGGGCTTGGGCTTTCTGGCCTTTTTGCTGGGTAGTCTTTGGAAGCGGTTTCGGTCAAATAGAGGAAAGCCAACGGGTTTCCCTTCGATCAATTCTCCGCCGAATTCTGAACCGCCGCCGCCTGCTCCGGCATTAAGTTTCCGCACGACGATGAACGTCAGTTCGCCGGAATTTGCGGCTTCAACCGAATTGCATTCCAGTTTCGCTTTGCAATTTCAGCCCAAAGCGGATTGGGGACAACAGTACATCACCTTAACCGGCGGTTTGATTGCCGCTGAAAGCGAGGAGTTATGAGCGACGTCAATGTGAGTTTGAAAGAATTTTTCGGCTTGAAAGAAATCAAACTGAATGAAGCCGGAATGGAAGCCATCAAAAATCAGGCAGGCGATGCCATTTCCAAATTCGGTTGGAAGACGTTTGCGGATGGGTTAGGCAATGCAATCGCGGGGAGCTTCGAGATGACGTTGGGAGGAATCCTGGCCGCAGGTTGGAGCAAACGGCGGGAACTGATGAAATATCTGGAAAAGCCTGAAGCGACGAATTACCTGCGGTTGGCGAAACACGTCGTGAATTCCGATCACAAACCGGAAATCGAAGTTCTGTTCAATGAAAAACCGGTGGTCAAATTGCAGTTTGATGTGAAATTCAAGCTGGAAATTGACGGCGCGAATCTGATGATTCACGAAGGCATGATCAAAAAGGTCACGGCTGTTTCCGGCAAAGGCAGTTGCACGATCAGTTACAAAGGTTACGAGCTATACAAGAAAGAATCGCAGCAAATTGACCTGCCCGGCGATGTCGAATTCAACCCCGGCATTGTCATTCTTTCGTCAGTGGAATCCACGCGCATTACACAGACTTTTGCGACTGTCTGAAATCGAAGAGCCGCCGGATTGAGACACTTGTTAAGAGGCTGGCGGCGAAGTTGCCGTCAGCCCTCGTAACCGGGCCATTAATCGTTTCAGTGCGCGATATGCTTTTGGCCCCAGCCAGATCAACAAAACCAGAAAGATCGCTACCACGATCAAAATCAGGATTGGAAAGAACGCCATCAACACCGTCGAGCCGAACGTGAAGATGTCTTCGACGATGCTCAGCGCGAAATTGGAAATCGGTTCGGGACTGGTGTTGGCTGCCAATCGAGTTGCCGCTTTGGTTCCGTGCGAACTCAGCGCAATGCCTCCGCCGACAATCATCGCCACGGCTTTGACTGCGGGATCGAATTCGGCAAACGCCGTCGCCGCCAGAATCGCTCCGGCGGGAACCCGGATAAAGGTGTGAATCGCGTCCCACATTGAATCCACCGCCGGAATTTTGTCGGCGATAAATTCAATCAGGTAAAAGCCGCCAGCCAATCCAATCAGCCACCATTCCCCCAGCACATGCAGGCCGCCGGGCAATTTGACCAGGTCGAATCGTTGCAGCAAGCCCAGCGTGACAACTGTCGCGTATAAATTGATGCCCGACAGCCAGGCCGAACCCATCGCCGTGCCAAGTGTAGTCAGCAAGTCAGCAGTCATCGCCAGTCTCCCTTTTTTCGTCGTGAAGAAATGATTTGAGTATTCAATGCCGCGTGATTATAGCGGTCGCCAGTCGGATTGCTAATTGGAAATTGCCGGGGATTGCGGGTATAGTTTGCCGCCTTATAGATGACCGCTGATGGTTGCCTTGCTGAGTATGAATGCTTCAAATGACCGCTTCACTGCCACTGGTTGACAGAATTCTCGCTCGTGATCTGCGCGCGATTGCTCGCGCAATTTCCAAGATCGAAAACGATGCCGCCGATGCGAATGACATCTTGAAGGCGCTTTTCGCGCACACCGGCAAAGGTGTGACCATCGGTATCACTGGCGCTCCGGGAGCAGGGAAGTCTTCGCTGGTGGACAAGCTGGCGATGCATTACCGGTCATTGGAAAAGTCGGTTGGCATTATTGCGGTTGATCCTTCCAGCCCGTTTTCCGGTGGAGCAATTTTGGGCGACCGCATTCGCATGCAGGCTTTGGCCAACGATCCGGGCGTGTACATTCGCTCGATGGCGACGCGCGGGAATCTGGGCGGATTGGCCCGCGCGACGGTTGATGCGGTTGCGGTGCTGGATGCGGCTGGCTACGATAGAACTTTGGTTGAAACCGTCGGCGTCGGCCAGGACGAAGTAGACATTGTCAAAACCGCAGATGTTTCTGTCGTGGTGCTGGTTCCGGGAATGGGTGATGACATTCAGGCGATTAAAGCCGGAATCATGGAAATTGGCGACATCTTTGTCATCAACAAAGCCGAACGCGACGGCGTCGAACGTACTGAACGAGAATTGATCTCGTTGCTGGGAATGTCCGAGCGCCCGGACGGCTGGCGACCGTTAATCGTTCGCACAGTTGCCACACAGAACAAAGGCATCGCCGAGTTCGTTGAAGCGATTGAAAGTTACGCCGCGTTCAAAAAACAGCATCGAGCCTCACTGGAACGCAGCGCCGGAATTGCCCAAAACCGTATCCTGGAATTGCTGCGCGAACGATTGTTGCGGTTGGTGTTGAGCGAAGCGCTTGCCCCAGACGAACTTCATGAACTGGCTCTGGCCGTTGCTTCACGGCAGCGCGACCCATATTCAGTTGTCGAAGAAATCCTCGGAAAGGTTCGAATCAATAGACAGGACTTACAAGATTGAACAGGATTGGCGGAACTTGAAATGAAGGTATGCCCTGGTGAATCCTGACAATCCTGTCAAAAACGATTTTATGGAAAGCAAAATTCAACACCTCGGAATTGCCGTTGGTTCGATTGATCAGGCGTTGGAATTCTGGCGCGACGGGCTAGGCCTGGAACTGACAGAAGTTGAAGTTGTCGAAGATCAAGGCGTTCGCGTGGCAATGTTGCCCATCGGGGAAAGCCGCATTGAATTGTTGGAACCGACCGGAGAAGAAACACCTGTCGGCAAGTTCATCGCCAAACGCGGTACTGGAATTCATCACCTTTGCGTTGAAGTGGACGATGTTGCCGCCAAACTGACCGACCTGAAAGCCAAAGGCGTGCGCTTGATTGATGAACAGCCCCGAATTGGCGCAGGTGGCGCGCTGGTCGCGTTTGTTCACCCTGCCAGCACGGGCGGCGTCTTGATCGAACTGACGCAACGGGGAACCGGAAATCATTAAACGGTGGTTGGTGGCTGGTGATTGGTGGTTGGCAATTGTTGCTTCAACCACCAATCACCAGCCACCAACTGCCAACCACCTTTGTAAGGAGCTTATTTTGAAATCATTCACGAAACTCATCCTGGCGCTGGCGCTTATTGCCAGTTCTTTGCCAACGCAATCCTGCGCCTTTTTTACCAAGAGCGAATTTGTCGAAATTACGGCTGAAGAATTGTCGGCCTTGGCAGACACTTTGTCCGAATCACAAAAACGCCAGCTTGCCCAGAGCAAGGTTGCGCGCGATCAACTGATCGCCCAGTTCAAAACGCCTTATGCACTGGCGCAGGCTGCGGAAGCGGAAGGTTTGCACAAAACTGATACCTTCAAGCAGGAAATTGCGTTTGCCTCTGATCGGCTGCTGGCAACGGAATACACGCGCCGCAATCCCGACACGAATTTTACAAAAGAAGAGAAGGACGCGTTTTTGAATGCGAATAAGGCGAAGTTCGACACCTTCTTTACGTTTATCACGCGTGACGCCAAACAGGCTCCGAGCGATAACGACAAGGAAATGATGCACGACCAGTGGGCGGAAATTCAGCTTCGCGCACAAAAAGGCCGCGAAGCTGGAATCGAAAAAGAACCCGGATACAAGATTCAGCTCAAAATCGGCAGAGCCAGTCTGCTGGCCAACGCCTACTCAAAGTCATTGGAAGATAAACTGAAGATGACGGAGGAAGAGAAAAAGCGTTACGTTTCAGAGCATCCTGAAGCCGATCTGGACAAGATCAAAGAAAAAGCGCAGGCCTTGCTGGGACGCGTGAACGGCGGCGAAGAATTCGAGAAAGTCGCCAAGGAATTCAACGAAGACAACACCAAAGAAACAGGCGGCGAACTGCCCTGGTTTGACAAGGAAGGAAAAGTTGACGGCAGCCCGGTCATTGATGAGCCTTACGTCAAAGCAGCATTCGCGCTGGAAAAAGGCCAGGTCAGCCCGGAAGTCGTCAAGACGCGCGTCGGATTTCACCTGATCAAGTTGGATGACAAACGCATCTACGATCCGTCGAAAGAGAAAAAGCCAACGCCCACGCCTGTTTTGCCGCAAGATCCGAACGCGCAGCCGACTCCAAGCCCGACGCCACAAGAGCCGCAGGAACAGGTTCACACGCGCCACATCTTCCTGAGCACGATGCTTGCCGATTCCTACGAACAGGAAGAAACCGGCAAGAAAGTAAAACGCGCCGTTGAAGACGCCACCTTGAAGTATCCGGTCAAAGTGCCAGCCGATTTCACAGTCAAAGTTGCCGGCTACGATCCGAATAAAATCCCCGGATTGGGCAGTGGACCGAGTGGAACAATGAAGGGAATTGATCCAAACGCAAACAAATAGGAGATTGGAGGCAGGAGTTGGGGGATGGAAATTTCGCCATCCCCGCCTCCTGTCTCCCAACCACTAGAAAATGGAAAAAGCTCAAATTGGAATTATTGGCGGCAGCGGTTTGTATCAGATGGAAGGCCTGACTGATGTACGTGAGGTCGGGGTTGAAACTCCTTTTGGCAAACCTTCAGACAACTTCATTCTCGGCACGCTGGACGGCGTTCGCGTGGCGTTTCTGGCCCGGCACGGACGCGGCCATCGCATTACGCCGACGGAACTGAATTTCCGCGCGAACATTTACGCGATGAAGCTGCTCGGCGTGGAACGCATCATTTCGGCGTCGGCGGTAGGCTCGCTGCAAGAACAATACGCGCCGACAGACATTGTCATTCCCGATCAATTTTTTGATCGGACGCGCGGACGGGTTTCAACGTTCTTTGGCGAAGGCCTGGTCGGCCACATCACATTTTCGCATCCGGTCTGCGGCGCTGTTTGGCAAGTGCTTGGCGATGAAACTGAAGCCATTGGCGTCAAAGTGCATCGCGGCGGAACGTACCTGAACATGGAAGGCCCCGCGTTTTCGACCTTGGCCGAATCACGGTTGTATCGAAGCTGGGGAATGGATGTCATCGGCATGACCAATTTGCAGGAAGCCAAACTGGCGCGTGAAGCTGAGATTTGTTACGCGACGATGGCTTTGGTGACGGATTACGATTGCTGGCATCCCGATCACGACGCCGTAACGGTTGAAATGGTCATCGAATATCTGAACAAAAACTCTGTTAATGCCCAGAAAATCATCCGTCAATCTGTCGGCAAGCTCGCCGCGATGCCGCGTGATTGCAAATGCGGATCGGCGCTGAAACACGCGATCCTGACGCACGGAGAAGTTCCAGCGGAAACAAAAAAGAAACTTGCCGCAATCATCGGCAAATACGTTGCCGAATAACGCAGAACCATTCGACGCAAGCCAGGTTTCAATGCGCCGTTCAGTGGTTCTGTTGACCAAATTTTTCATCTGGGGAGGAAGTATGAGACCTCAAACTGCCATTTTGGCTTCATTGCTGTTCTTGGTTGTCGCTTTTGTGGGGCTGGGAGTTTTTTATAAACCCGCTTGCGCCTGTGGTCCCGATGTGGTGCCTGCTCAACAAGGTCCAAGCCGTGGTTCCGTCGCTGCACCGCGCGATCCTGAACAGGAAAAACAGTCGTACAAAAGCCTGGATGCGGCCAAGTTTTATTTTTACAAACGCAAGCCGGAAAAAGGCGACAAAGACGGCGTTGCACGTTTGAACAAAGCCGTGGTTGACCGTTTGCAGGAAATCATTGATCTCAATCCGAACTTCGGTCGGATTGACGAAGTGTATTTCCTGATGGGCGAAGTCCATCAGCGAGGCGGCGACACCGAACAAGCCGTCGAGTATTGGACCAAAGCCGCAAAAGAAGGCGCTGACGAGAAAATCAAAGCGGAAGCGC